>CADEGN010000026.1 GCA_902826865.1 uncultured Myxococcales bacterium | reverse complement strand
GCGCCCTTGCCGGCGGCCGCGTGAACCGGTCAGATCCCCTGTGTCGAGGCACTAGGCTGCGGGACAGATGGCCAATGCTCGAACGATCGCGGTGCTGACTTCGTGACGCGCCGGGAATGAACGCGGCGGTCCGTGCGATCACGACGAGGGCCGCTTCCGTCCACGCACGAGCGAGGTCCATGGCGCGGTCGTGCCGGATCCCGAGATCGACGCGATGGAGGACCGCCTGGCTCTCGCCCCGGCAATTCCGCCCGGCTCGCGCGTCCTGGTCGCTCACGGTACTGCCTCGATCGATACTGTGGCTGCGGCACAGGCCTGGTCGCCGGCGCCGCGCGGGACCGCGACGCGATCGCGAGCCAACGCCAACTCGATCAACGCCGGCGGAAGGCCATCGCTGCAATCAACGACCTGGAGCTCGAGCGGGCCGCTGCTCGGCCCCACTGGGTCCTCGAACTCGAGCTCGACGTCGATGCCATCGTTCGGCCATCCGGTGATGACGATGCGCCAACTCTGTTGGTGTCGCATACGGTTGGGCACCAATACGTGGCCTTCGACCCGCGCCGCGCTCAGCTCGCGCTGCGCCGGGACGAGCACGAAACCACGCCGCGCACCGCGCCCCGATCGAATGTGCAATCGAATGCTCGATGCGCGCATGCCGGGCGCGCTCTCCACGAGCGGTGGCGGCAGACCCACGGCCGTGACCGGCATCGTCCACGCCGGCAACTCGGTCCACGGTAGCCACCCTCGGCGCGGTGGCTCGAAGTCGCCGCGCCGAGCGACGTCAGCGATGTCAGCGGCGTCAGCGATGTCAGCGGGTGGCTGGGGCGTGACGCCGAGCTCCGCGACGTCCGTCGGCGTCCGTTCGACGTACACCAACGTCGCGTGTCGCGGCGAATCGAAGGCCGATCGCATGGCCAGGATTCCGCTGCCGCATATTACGACGAAACCCAACGCGCGAGCGATGCGGGGCCACCGGATTGGCGCGACCGCGAACGCTTGCGTCTGCGCCAGCGCAGCCGCGGGTATCGCGAGCAGTGGGCCCGCCCATCCGAGTCCGGGACCGGTCGCGAGTGCCAGAGGAAGCCAGAGCAGCGCCGCGGTGACAGGTCCGCCCAGGGCCGCGAACAGCCACAGTCCAGGACGAATGGCTGCAAGGCCTCGCCCGAACAGGGCGGTGCCGAGCGGCACCACGAACATCGGTGCGAGCGCAGGCCACGTCATCGCCACCATGCTGCAACAGGACCAACCCAGCCATCCGCCGAGCCACCCCGCATGGGCGTCGACGCGACGAGCGACCCATCGCGCGACGCCGATGTGCACCACCAAAGCGACGCCAATACTGCAGACGAGTGCTGGTCGAATCTCCGCCGTCACGCCGGTGCGGCGCTGCAGAGCTGCGATCGCGAAGGCGAGCGCCGAGACGACGCCGACAACCACGACGAAGCCAGCCCAGGCGATCAACACGTGGCGGGATCGGACGCGTCTGCGACGGACCTCAACCGCTGCGAGCAGCACGCACGCCCCGCACCCCAGCAGCGTCGCCGGTCTGCACCACGCCCGGGGAAGCGAGAGCCGCATGAATCCGCCGAGTTCGGCATAAACGGCTCTGGTCGCCTCAACCGGATCGACGCTGCGAGTCGCGAGAGCTTGCACGAGCTCGGCCGTGACCTCGCCTTGGGCCTGCACGCTGCGAGGGTCGAGGGCGGCAATGTCGTCGAGCGGTGTGTGGACGCGTTCGGAGTGACCGACGAAACCGATGCTCAGGCCGCGCAAGCCGCCTCGCTGCAGCGCCGAGAGATCAGTGCTCGAGCCCGCGGTTCGCACGAACTCGGCTGGCACGGAACTGACGAGCAGAGGGCCCGATGTTTCGGCGGCGACGTCGAGGACGTCGGTCGCGTCGGCAGAGACTTCGAACACGATCGGCATGCCCGCGGTTCCGCCCGCCTCGAGATTGATCACCGTGTCGAACTCGGGGGCGGCCGGATTGTCCTGCACGAAGGCCCGGGCGCCCATCAGGCCGACCTCTTCTCCGTCGGTGAACAGCAATCCGATCGCGCGCCGCTTAGCCGATGGACCGAGGCTGAGCATCTGCGCTAGCTCCAGCATGATCGCGATGGCGTGCCCATCGTCGGCCGCGCCCGGCGAGGTCCCGACCGAGTCGTAGTGCCCGCTGACCAGGACGCCGCGACCCTCGAGCTCGCCCGGCAGCTGGACGAACACGTTGTCGACAAACGCACAGCGGCCGCCGGCACTGCAGATCCATTGCGACTGGATCGACGGAGCGAGCCCGAGCCCGCGTAGGTGGCCGACGATGCGATCGCGGATGCGGGCCTGCGCTGCGCTTCCGGTTGGATGTGGCCGGCCTTCGACGAGCATCATCTGCAACAGCGCCATCGCCCGCTCGGCGGAAAATGCAGCGCTTCGTGTACGAGCGGGCAGCGCCATCTGCCAGCCCGTGAACCCCAGGCACAGCAGCCACCCCACGAACCCCCAACGTGCGCTCGTCCGACGATCGACAATCAACAGCGAATCCTACCCCGCCCCAGGGTGGTTCCGGGCGGCTAGGCGCTTCCACGTCGTAATACCGCACCTGGTGTTGGCCTGGCGGAGCACGGAATGGGTTGTGCCGCCACCAGCCACAGAGCCTCTCCGCGCGCAAGGACGACTCGCCCGGACCCAAGGACGAGTCGACCGGCCCAAGGACTGGCGCGTCGATGCTCGGGTTCGGTCGACGCGCGTCAGATCTCGCGGATACGCGGCCATGCTTGCAAGCGACGATGACGGCACGGGAGGCGGAGCTCCTCAACACCTGGACGTTCGATGCGCGCGCCCTGGCGATGCGATTTCCTCCGGTCCTACGCGTTCCCAACAAGCAGGCCCTGTACCGCGCGGTGTGCTCGGAGCCGGACCATCACGAAGGCGACGTGATCGTCACGCGCTGGCGCGCACCGCCGTTCGCCGATCTCGCCGTGCCGGGGACCTGGTCGGGCACCGTCGCGGCGCGCTCGACGTGGTACGAGTATCCGACCGACGACGCGTCGGAGCACTGGCACCTCAACTTCGCCAGCCGATCCGTGTTCCTCGCCTACGGCGCCGCCGCGTTCGCGCAGGACGAGATCCAGGTCGCCGAGCACCCGATCCTCGCGTCGATCCGCGAGGCCTTCCTCGGCGAGGGCCATGCCCTGTGCACCTCGGACGAGAGCCGCGTGCCCACGCCCGTGCTGTTCCAGAACGTGCAGCGGCTGGCCGCGATCGCCACCGACCGCGACTTCGACGCGGCGTGGAGCGCGGGCCTGTACGGCCGACGCTTCGTCGAGGCGCCTGCCGAGGTCGTAGTCGATGCGGTCACGCGGATCCGACCGGCGAGCCGCTCCAACATCGTGGCGATCGAAGCACCGGCGAACGGTCGCGGGTGCTACGAGCTGCGCGAAATCGAGTACGCGCTGGTGGCCATCTCCTCCGCGTTCCAGGCGGTTCGCGCGTGCTCGCCCGCGCGTGCCATCCTCCACACGGGATTCTGGGGATGCGGTGCGTACGGCGGCGATCGGATCCTCATGACGCTCGTGCAACTCGCCGCCGCCCGCGTCGCCGGGCTGGACGGCATCGTCGTCCACGCCCGGGATCGTAGCGGAGTCGACGACGTCGAGCGCGCCGTCACGGCGCTCGCAACGATCGTCGAGGTACTGGATCCGCACCACGAGGGTATCCCGCTGCGCGACCTCGCCGACACGCTCGCGAACATGGGATTCGTCTGGGGCGACGGCGACGGCAACTGACCCGCGGCCGAGCCGCCGGGGCACGCAGGTGCCGCTCGGCTATGGCCGCGCGGACGAAATAGGCGTTGAGCTCGGGAGCGGCGGTCGTCTCTCTCACCGGATAGCCCGGCGGCGCGATGTCGGTCTCGCGCAAGGGCGTCCGGCGCGTGCTCGCGAGCGCCGTCGACGATCCGGCGGTCCGTCACGCGACGCTCGCACAGTCCGGCTAGCGCATCGCCCCGCGATACCATCCATACTCGGTGCGCGAAACGATGAGAGGCGATATGTCTCGGTGCACTGCGACGTTGAAGGGCGTAGCCATGCGTGCACCGGCTCTCGTCATCGTCGCTCTGATCGGTTGTGCTCCCCCGGCGGCATCGCAGCCGCCCTCTGCGGCGTCCGGCCCCGTGAGCCCCGCGGCTGCCGCCGACCCCGCGGCCGCGAAGCAGGACGAGCGCCCACTCGACCCGGCTGCCGAGGAGGCCGTCACGGCCGCGTTGAAGCAGTACGACGACGAGGTCGCGAAGCTCGAAGCGAAGTTCACCGAGCCCGCCGATCCGACCGATCGCGAGTGGGTGAAACGCAAGCTCGCGCACATGGTGGTTGTCGATCAGTTCATGCGCAACTACAGCACGAGCACGGCGCAACAGCTGGAGGGTGATGCGCGCGACGCATTCATGAAGCGTTTCGCCTCGCGATTCATGTCCGTCGACAGGGCCAACACCGCGGATCTCGTCGCGTTGATGGAGCGCTATCCGTGGTTCACGATCCAGGAGTTCGGCGAGGAGGCTTCGCGCAACGCATGGCTACTTGTGCAGCACGCGGACCTCAAGCGCGACCTGCAACAGGACGTGCTGGCGCGCATGGAGCCCCTCGTCGCGACCGGGGGCGTGTCCGCGAACAACTACGCGTACCTCTACGATCGCGTGCAGACCAACTTCGAGAAGCCCCAGCGCTATGGCACCCAGGGGGGCTGCAAGGGCGAGGAGTGGGAGCCGAACACGCTGGAGGATCCCGCGCGGGTCGACGAGCTCCGCACCGCGGTCGGCCTCCCGCCGCTCGCGGAGTACCGGGCGATGTTCGTCGAGTTGTGCGCGCAGTCGCCCACGCCGCGCATGCGGGCCGAGCAGGCCTATCGCGCGAAGGACTACCCGACGTGTGCCGAGCTCTATGCGGCGGCGCATGCGGAACCGCGATACGCCGCGCCCCAGCTGGAGCGGGACATCGCGTACAACGCGGCGTGTTGCCACGCCCTAGCCGGCAAGCCAGACGACGCGATCGCCTTCTCACGAAGGCGGTCGACGCCGGCTTCGCCGATCTCGCTCATCTGGACGCGGATGAAGACCTCGCGATGCTCCGCCGCGACAAGCGGTGGAAGCAGTTGCGCGCGCGCGTGAGCGCCGCCCAGCGAGCCGCGACGGGCAAGACGGTCCGCGGGAAGTGACGCTCACAGAGCGAGAGCGAAGTCTAGGAAGCGGGAGCCGCACTGCCTCGGCGTTGAACTCCGTCGTGAACCGATTGCGTTTCCTTCTCGCCACTTGGACTCCGCACGAACATTGTCTCTCATCTCTCGTCTCCAGGTGTCCACGAAGCCGGGGCAGCATCAGCGCCGCCGACTCGGTTGACGCCGTGGCGCTCACCCAATAAAGTTGCGCTCGTGCGCGTAGAACATGACGACGTGATGAAGTCGTTTGGAGCGAAACCCGCGGTAGATCGTAGAGACCCTACCCCCGACGAACTCGTTGCGCTCGAGGCGCGGTTCGAGATCACGCTTCCACAGGACTACCGGCGCTTTGTGTTCACACACGGCTCTACCTATGTCGACGCCGACGTTCCGTTTCGCGAACCCACGCCGTGCGGACGCGCGACAGTGGTCGCCAGTTTTTGTGGCTTCACCCGCGATCGGCGAGCCGCGACATCCCTCATCGACGCGATCGAACTTGTCGACGGCCATGGAATTGCTGCCCCGATTGCGAAGACTCTGTTCGGGGATTTCTTCTTTCTAGTATGCGGCCGTGACCATCCTTATCTTGGTCGCGTTTTGCTACGCGATTCGGAACAGCGGCACACCTGGCCGGACGATAAGTTTCACACGATGTTCGCGGATCTCGCTCCCGAGATCGAGCACTACCTGGAACTTCGTCGCACTCAACAATTGCTGCCACCATTGTCGGGGCTAGCGGGCTGGTACCTCGTGGGAGACAGCTTCGATGACTTCCTCTCGTCTTGTCGGGCGACGAGCGCCGAACACGCTTAGGCCGCGACTGATGAATAGTGACGGGGAGCGCCCATCGCATCACTCCCGGCGCGGACCGACGCGCGATCGTAGCGACACGGACGTAGAAGTTGTGCGGAGTGAATGCGTGCAGAGTGTGAACGCAGGGCTGCGGGCGAAAATGACGAATCCCCGCTCCTGATCTTGATGGCTTAGCCACGGGCTGACCGTCGGAGTTCGGTCGGAATGTCTCGACCTGAGCACGCTAGGTGTGTTCGCGTCGGTCATCGGACGCACGTTCTCGTCGATCGAGGATCGACGAGCTCGAGTGCGGCCTCGGTTCGAACGGCCCCGTGCTGTGCCACTGGACCCTCGCGTTCGGCGTAGACGGCACGTTCGAGTGGATGTACTCAGATATCGGCCAGAGCGGCAGCTACAACTGCGACGAAGGTGTGATGACGATTGCCGACGGCCCGATGAGGCGTCACCGCCGCCGTGGCGCGCAGTCCTGGCCGCAGTTTGCGGCCGGTGCCAGTGCCGAAGGGCAGTGGCCACGAAGGTGTCGTGATGCTCACATGAACTACGCGCGCCATCCACGGTGGTCGTCGGCCATGTTCTGGTGGGGGACGCAGGGGCGTACGGGCGTACGGGCGTACGGGCGTACGGGCGGAGGAGGCGAGCCGCGCCGGGTCTGCGCGCGCGGGGACGCGGGGGACGGAACCGACGAATGACGAGGGGGGTCGTTCCGCGTGGGCGACGTCAGCCTTGCGGTCGCGGCCATCGATGAAAGTGGCAGCGTGCAGCGGCACACCGAACGCAGACACCTCGAGCAGATGAGCCGGCGCGACAGTGTCCGGGTCTGCGGTGCGCCCGGGCGCTGCCAGCGACACCGACGCACACGCTTGCAAGGCCTGGCTCGGCCGCGCAGCGCCCGTTGCCTCGTCAGGCCGTGCCCGCGCCGCATCCCAACGGAATCCTGGGGACCAAAGAAGTGCGGCGCCCGTGGGACAGCCCGCGCCTCGGTGACGTGGAAGCGGCGATGAACGGACTCACGACGGAGACCATCGCGAACGAGACCGCCGCGCTGAGGCGGCTGGCCTGGATGCTCACCCGGGACGCGGCAGCGAGCGACGATCTGCTGCAGGACATGTGGCTCGCGGCGGTGAAGCGGCCACCGAACGACGATCGACCCATGCGGCCGTGGTTGGTGCGGGTGATGCGGAACAACGCGACCTCCACGGTGCGCTCGACAGCGCGCGCCCGCGCGCGGGAGCGTGCGGTCGCGGCCGGCTCGTCCACCGATCCGGAGGAGTTCGACGACCGCACCGCCGCCGCGCAGCTGGTGGAGGAGCTCGAGCGTCTACCGGACGACCACCGCGCGCTCTTGCGGCTGGTGTTCTGGGAGGGGCGGTCCTCAGCCGAGTGCGCTGCGGCTCTGGGCCGACCAGCCTCTACGGTGCGGACACAGCTGCAGCGCGTGCTCGCGCGAATGCGCAAGCAGCTCGACGAGCGCCGCGGCGGGCGTGCAGCCTGGATGACCGCGCTGCTGCCGTTCGTGGGCGAGCGCCAGGTTCCGGTGGTCGGCACCAAGGCACTGGTGGTCGCGGGCCTGGCAGGGATGTTCGTGTTCGGTGCGATCGCGATCGCGCCCAACGGCTGCGGCTCCGAGCTCGCGCGGGCGCCGTCGCCGAAACGCATGGCGAGCGCCTCCCGAGATGCGGTCGCACCCACGGTCGTACCGCTCGCCTCGGAGCGTCGCCGCGACTCGACGCCCACGTCCGACCGGCCCCCGGTGACGGCTGCGAGGATGCCCCTACCCCCCGCGCGGCCCGCCCATCCCAAGCTTGCGTTCCGCGACGCGTTCGAGTCCACGCTCGAGCAGCTCGCCGAGTGCCGAGACGGCACGGGACCCGCACGCGTGCGGGTGACGCCGATGGTGCTCTTCGCGCGCGAGCACGACCCGGTGGTCGAGTCGGTGGAGCTTACGCAAGCCGACGCGGTTTCGCCTGCCGAGCAGGACTGTCTCCGGCAGACGCTGCTCGCGATGGCCATCGCGCAGCCGGAGCTCGACCCGGAGCTCGAGGACTGGCACTTCATGCCGACCAACGAGCTCTCGTTCGATGCCGATGGGCAGCTCTCGCACCGCGCGATCCACCAGTTCCCACCGCTGTGGCTCGTCACGCAGCACAAGCTCGGTCTCGACCTCCGCATCGCGATCGCGGAATGCGACCCGAACGCGCGTGCCGACGCGACGATCGACGTGCGCATCGGCTTCGTGCCGGACACCGGAGCGCTCGCGATGGTCGATGCCCTGCACGGAAAAGAGCGCCTGCGCAGCTGCGCGGAGGCTGCCATCCGCACGCTGGTCGCGCCGACGGTGACGTTCGAGCCCGTCCGCCCCGAGGACGCGCTCATGGACTGCACGTTCTCGCTGGGGATGGCCGGCATGTACACGTGCGCGCGCTTGCCGTGACGCCGGCCGCATGCCACCGGAACGGCGTGGCACGGGCCCGGAAGGCATCGCACGAGCCGTCCGAGTCCAAGCACGGCCGCGACCGCGGCGACGAGCATCGCGAGCCGCACGCTCTCCCACACGAATGCGACGTAACTGAGGGCCGTGAGCACCAGCGCTCCGATCACGAACGAAGCGCTCACAGCAGAGTGGCGCGCCGCGAGCTCGTGCCGCTCGAGCTGCGCGATCGCCTCGGAAATCTCCGGCTCGGCGAGCGGCCCCCACACCCGATCGCCGCAGCGCCGACAGACCGGCGTCGGCGCCCGACCGGGATCGGTGCGCATCGGATCCCCTGGGCGCGGGGGAAGCTCGAACCATCCGCAGCCCATACACAACAGCGCTCGCGAGCTCTGCCCTGTCGCCGAACCTCGGCCCTAGCAGATGCGGGGTGCTGGACCGCGCGGCGTGTCGAGTGCTGAGATCGTCTCGATGTCGCCACGCCGAGCATGGTGGATTGCGCTCGCGCCGGTGCCGAAGCAGCAGCGTCCGGCACCGGCGACGCCGCGACCGACGTTGACGGCGTCGGCACCGACGCGGACAGCGGCGAGACGTCGGGCGGCGTGCCGGGGAGCGGGCCCTGGAGGGGCTTCGGCGCCGAAGCGGCCACGTGTGGTAGGAGTTCCTGTATGAACGTGGTCGCATTTGGTGGACACGCCGTTTGGCTCGCGGCAATCGTGATGGCAACGGCCTGCGGAGCGGACGACGAGTCCGCCGAAACGGGTGCCCCGTGTGCGGGTGCCAAGTGCGATGACCCGCTGCCGGACGACTTCGCGTGCAAGGACGTGCGCGACGCGAGCGGTCGCGCGCCGAACGAGGCCTTCCTCTCGGCGCTGCAGGACCCGATCGCCCGGCTGGTCCTCAAGCGGCCCGGCTCCTGCCCGGACAACCTCGGGCAATCATCGACAAGCTGCGCCGCGAGGACGTCGAGGGCGCATGTGCCAAAGGCGAGCGTGCGGGGCTCTTCTCGCGCATCGTGTCCGAGCGCAGCCAGTTGCTCGGTGAGCCCGACGCGATGCGCGTCGTGATCTCGCGGGAATGCGGTCAACGTCAGGCGCACGAGCTGCTCTTCTCGCTGTTCGGGATCGACGGCGCCACCGCGAAGGAGCTGCCGCAGAACAACACCGAGATGATGGGCTTCGATGCGGAGAGCCAGCAGTTCAACTACTACACGCTGCGGCGCGAAGGTGGGGCCAACGAGTGGACGTTCCACGGCAGCTCGCTCGACTTCGTAATCGCACCGGGCACCGGTGAGGGGCGCGAGTGCTCGCGTTGCCACACGCACGGCGGCCTGATCATGAAGGAGCTGAACGCGCCGTGGGTGCATTGGGAGGACGACACCACCACGCCGGGGGCGCGCGAGCTGGTCGATCGCATGGACGACCTCGGTACGAAAGCCGGCGGCGTCAACATGGAGGGTCTCGTCGTCAAAGGCAATCGCGCGTGGAACGCGACTCGAATCGCCGCCCTCGGCGAGCCGGCGCGCACCGAGCTCCACGGCGGCTCGACGGCGGAGCTGTTGCGCCCCCTGTTCTGCGACACCGAGCTCAACCTGCAGAGCACCGGCGGCCCCAAGTTCGGCTCGTTCGGGCCCAGCCCGGTCAACGGGTTCCGCGGCGACTTCTTCCACGACCCCGCGTTCACCGCGTTCGCAGCGCTCCGCTTCGATCCGGCCGTGTATCAAAGCGTGCTCGCGTCGGTCGGCTCGCGGATCGAGGGCATCTCCGGCAAGAACGATACCTTCTTCGGCTTCACGTACGTCGAACGCTCCACGTCCGATGTCGATTACGTCGGGCTCCTCGTCGAACAAGGGATCGTCGACAACGAATTCGTGAAGGACGTGCTCGCGATCGACTTCACGCGCCCGGTGTTCTCCAATGCACGGTGCGGCTTGCTAGCGTTCGCGCCGACGTTTGCGGAACTCGACGCGCCGCCCGGCGGCGGCGACACCGGGGCGGAGACCGACGGCAGCACCGGTGACGACAGTGGC
Source organism: uncultured Myxococcales bacterium (assembly GCA_902826865.1). Taxonomy (GTDB): domain Bacteria; phylum Myxococcota_A; class Polyangia; order Nannocystales; family Nannocystaceae; genus Xiheibacterium. The sequence continues at coordinate 34,833 of CADEGN010000026.1, read as the reverse complement.
ACCGGGGGTCCCGCCAAGGGCCCGTGCTGCGCGGTGCACAGCACGCCGGGCTGCAGCGAGCCAGGCGTGGAGGCGTGCGTGTGCGCCCTCGACGGACTCTGTTGCGACAAGGAGTGGGATCAGATCTGCGTCAACCAGGTCTCCTCCGGCGCACCCGGGTGCGGGAGCTGCGGAGCACCGTCGGTGGGCGACGATCCGACGGACGCGTTCGCCGGGCGGCGCGGGACCAGAGCACTGCCGACGTCCGACGCTCTGCGCACCGCGATGATCGCCCGGCTCGTGGCCGCCGACCCCGCGAAAGGCGAGCCCGGCTTCCAGCTGCTCGTCCACCTGCAGACTCCCGATCAGGCGGCCAGCCACGAGAGCCAGGTCCTGGCGTTCGTGCAAGCATGCGCGGCGCGAATCGAACGCGACGCTGCGGCGCTGATCCGTGACGTGCTGACGATCGCCGCGCTGCGGCGGCAACGCCTACAGAAGTTCAGCGGCGTGCTCGAGTTCCCCGAGACGATGGTCACCGATGACTCGAGCCCCGCCGCCGGCGCGCACCTCGATCCGTCGACCTGCGAGCTCACGGTGGACTGACGAGCTCCGAAGCTGTGGCGTAACACCACATCCCAATCGGACCAACTGCGCCACCGGCCACGACACGACCTGCCCTTCGCACGGTGCTCGACCGTACCGACCGGATCAACCCCGACGACCGCGCCCTGCTTCCGGTGGCGAAGCGAACAGGGGCTCCGCCGAGTCACGCTGGACCGGCGCGCTGGCGCGCGACAAACGACAGGGCCCGACGTCCGTTGGCGTCGGGGGCACCGGCGTCCAGGTCCCGAGCGATGGCGTCGCCCAATGCGACAGTCAGTGCAGCATGATGGGACTGCAGACGACCGCCGTCGTCGTCATGGCGGGTCGGATCGGCTGCGTCTGCGAGCCGAAGGGCTCCGCGCCGCGCACCAACGAGGAGTCGGCGGCGCTCGCGGGCGGGATGGCGGCGGTGGTGGAGCAAGAGGAGCAGCAGCGTCAACAACAGGCCACCGCTCGTAGCCCATAGCTCCCCGCGGGGCTCGGCTGCGGTATGGGTTGCGCCGTCGCGAGTCGGCCGCTTGACGGCGAGCCTGACGCGACCATCGGGACGCGGAAGCGTCCGGCCTCAGCGGCCCGGCGCGAACACCTCGGCCCACGCAAGCGCCGACTCTGGGTGCGCGCGGACGAGCCCGCGCGCGGCCTCGACGTTCGCGCTCGTAACAGGCGCGACACGATCGTCGGCAACCGCGTGCACTGGCTGTTCGGCGCCCCACGTCGCGTCATGCCCGAGTGCGTGGGCCCAGGCCGTAGTCGCGTCGGGGTGCCGGCGAAGCAGGCGATGCGTCGCGTCGGCCCCGCCCGATCGCGACCGGGCGACGGGCACCCCGACGGCCGCAGCACCATCGGACCGCTGTGATGCCGCCCAGGGTGGAGTCCACTGCCCGAGTCCGTCGGGCGCCGGCAGTGTGCGCGCGAGCTCCTTCATCAAACTCGGCAGCGTGTCGCTCGCCTGCTCGCGCAGCGCAGTGAGCAGTCCCGGCATCCACGGCAGCAGCACCACGTCGGGCAGCACGGAGAACGCGCGGCCGAGCAGCTCGACCGCCAGCGGCGCGGCCTTCGGCGCGAACGCCAACGCGCGGAGGAAGCCCGAGAGGTACCGGGGAAACGCGTTGCGCCCGAGCGGATGTTCGAGCACCGCCGCGAAGGTCTCGCGGACGCCGTTCTCGTCGCGCAGCTGGACCAGCCACTGAGTCGCCCAGAGCAATCCAAGCTTCTCGGGGTCGGCCGCGTGCGCAGCAGCCTGCTCGATCGCGATCACGAGCTGGCTGCGCTGACAGCCCATCGCGAGCGCCAAGCTCTCGAGCGTGAAGACGAAGTTTAACACCGCGCCCAGCTGTGCCGGCGACGTGCCGCGATCGCCGAACGCGGCGGGCAACGAGCTGGCGTAGGTCGCGTAGCCGGTCGCGACGAAGCGCGACAACCACGCCGGCACGCCGCCGGGGTCGGCGCGGAAGTGGTGGACCAGGCGCCTGGCGCGATCGAAGATCTCGGCGGCGTCATCGGGCCCGTGCTCGCGCGTCAGCAGCAGCACGGCCCGCTCGCCCAGCGTCTCGGCCAGGCGCGAGCGATCGAGCAGCAGCAGGCACGACTCGGCGGCCTCGAGCGCGGCGGTCGTCCGCGCGTTCTCGGCAAACGCGGCCTCGGTGAGGCGACGCTCGAGGACCTGTTCGACGGTGACGCCCGCGAAGCCGAGCTCGATGACGGCGCGTTGCTCGGGTCCCGAGATTCGGACGTCCCAGCTCTCCTGGCGCGGCACGCTGCCGAGCTCGAGCTTGCCCATGATCGGTCGCGCGACCCGGGCGTCGGGCAGCATCCAGTGCAGCCGCCACAGCAGCCGCGAACAGGCCCGCAGCTCGGGCTGCTTGTCGAAGTCCATCAGCGCGCGTACGACCTTGGTGGTCTTCGCGGTGATTCCCAGCGGCGCGAGCCGGTCGTAGACGTCCTGGACCAGCGGCGGCAGCGAGGCGTACCCAACCTGGCCGACGCGATCGCCTCCTAGCATCGCGTGGCAGATCGTGCGGATGTCTCGGCGCCCGGGCACCGCGCCCTTTTCGAGGCACGTCTCGGCCGCGTCGATGAAGTCGAACGGCGATGGCCGCCGCCGCGATCGCATACGGGCGAGGAGGATCGACGTCTCGTAGATCGCGATCGCATCGGCGGTAGATGCGAGGTAGCGATGCTTTCGCGCGTCGCCGACGATCCGCGTGCACCAGCCGATGAGCTCCGCCTCGTCGGCCTCTGTCAGTGGCGGCGGATCGCGGAGCACCGCCCGCAGCCCGAGCTGCTCGGGCTCGGGTGCTGCCCGCTTGGCCTTGGGCTTGGGGCCGCCGGTCTTCGCGGCCTTCGCCGGCGTGCCCTTGCCGCCCGAAGCCGCCTCGAGCGCGTACGGCACCAGGTTCCACCGCGCGATTGCCTTGCGCCACAACGTCTCGGCGAGGGTCACGGCGCCGCGTGGATGGCCGAACTGCAGCTCGATCGCGCCGTAGCTCGACGGGATGAAGCCGTACTTCCACGTCGTGCCGCTTCGGGCATCGCGCTCGGCGTCCTCCCACAACCGGTCGTTGGTCGTGCCCCACTCGGGGCATTCGTCTGCGACGGTGTGCGCCGCGCCGCAGATGAATACCGCGTCCTTGGGATCGACACGGCGCGCCGCGAGCGTCTGCTTGATCCGAGTCCACATGAAGCGATCGCGTCGGCGGATCTCCTCGCGATCGTGCGGCGTCGAGCCGAGCCGGCGAAACAGGCTGCCGACCATCGCCATCACCTCGCGATAGGTGTGCGTGTCAGCGCCGATCGTCGGCTCCTCGATGTACAGCGCGTTCCACTCCGAGAAGTGGCTCATGCGCGCGTTTTGCAGCAGGACGTCGCGGAACTCGGCGAAGGTCGGCTCGAGCCGGCCGATCTCGACGCCGACCGCCTCGCCGTGCAGCCGGGCCGTGTCGTCGTCGTCGCCCGCGGCCTCGTCGTCGGGGACCGGCGTCAGAGGGTTCCCGTCGGGGTCCATCCACCGGAACACCGCGTCGACGTTGCGATCGACGAACACCAACTCAACGCCCTCGGTGGAGAGCCCATACGCGATCGCCTGGTACTCCGCCGACAGCTCGGTGAGCGGCGCGACCACGGCGAGCGGCGCCCACTCGGGCGGGAAGCCGACCGGCTCCGTCGCGAACGCCTGGAGCGCGACCGGCAACGTGCAGTCCCGCAGGCCGTCGACCTGCGGCAGCAGGTCCTCGCAGAGCTCGACGAACACGAGCTTCGGTTGGCGCGCACGGAGGAAGCGAACCATGTGCACAGCGCTCGCCGGGCTGTGGTGCGCGACCGGGAAGATGGTGAGCGGCTCGGCGAGCGCACGTCGGACGTCCTCGGCCATCGTCTCGAGGATCGACGCCGTCGCCGCCTCGTCGGCCGAGAACGCCCGCGCGACGGCACGCAGCTCCTCGACGAGCGCCGATGTCGGCGATCCGGTGGACGCGTCACTCATGGAGCGCCAACGCCTGCTTGCCCCCGGCGAGGAACCCGTCCCACGCCCCGCCGTGCTCCTTGGCGCGCTCTTGCACGACGGCGTGCCAGAACTTGTTGAGCACGGTCAGGTCCTCGGGGATCCGACGCACCAGCGTGCCGACCAGGGCCTGCGCGAGCGCGGCGGCCTCGACGGTTCGTGCGCCGAAGAACTGACCGTGGAGCACGGCGTCCTCGACGACGCCGATCTGCTCGGCGGTTGAGAGCGCCGACTCGAGCCGCTCGTCGTCGCTCGCTGCGGCCTGCGACGCCGCCCGGAGGTCGGCGAATGTCTGCAGCAGCACCTCGAGCAACGCCGGCGGGATCTCGACCTCGAACTGGTTGCGTTGCAGCAGGTCGCGGACCCGGAACTCGACGATCTCCTTCTCGGCCCGGCGATTGGTCACGATCGGGATCTGGACGTAGTTGAACCGCCGCTTGAGCGCGCTCGACAGTTCGTTGACACCGCGATCGCGGCTATTGGCCGTCGCGATCATGTTGAACCCGGGTTGGGCGAACACGATGTTGTCGTCCTCGAGTTCGGGGATCGCGACGTACTTCTCGCTCAGGATGCTGATGAGCGCGTCCTGGACGTCCGAGGTGCAGCGCGTGAGCTCCTCGAAACGACCGAGCTTGCCCTCGATCATCGCGGTCATCATCGGTGACGGGATCATCGACGACTTCGACTGGCCTTTGGCGATGACCTCGGCGACGTTCCACGCGTACTTGATGTGGTCCTCGGCCGTGCCGGCGGTGCCCTGCACAACGAGGGTGGAGTTGCCGCAGATCGCCGCGGCGAGCAGCTCGGCCAGCCAGCTCTTGCCCGTGCCGGGGTCGCCGATGAGCAAGAGGCCGCGATCGGACGCGAGCGTCACGATCGCTTTCTCGACCAGCGCGGCGTGGCCGTACCACTTCTGCCCGATGGTTCGGTCGAGGCCGTCCTTGTCGCGGCTGCCAAGCACGAAGATCCTGACCATCTTCGGCGAGAGGCACCACGAGAACGGCCGCCTGGTGTCGTCGACGCTCGCGAGGTAGGCGAGCTCTTCGGCGTACTTGGTCTCGGCGGGGGCGCGCAGGAGTTCAGTCATCGTGGGCTCCACAGATCAGGGCAGCGCGGCTTTGAGCTCGCGGATGAGGGTCTTCATGCTTCCCGACAGCACAGGGGTGCCGAGCTGCTTGAGCTCTTGGCGGAACCACGAGTCGACCGAGAAGAACCCGCCGGTCGACACCGAGCCGACCGGCAAGAACGTCACCCCCGACTGGTGGAACGTGCGGAACACCGGCATCAAGGCGCGGTTGTCGAAGAAGTCCGAAATCCACACGATGACGGTCTTGCGTGGATCTTCGATCTTCGCGTTGACGAAGGGCAGCGTGCACATGCCGTCGGTGCCACCGCCGAGCTTGGTTCGGAGCAGCACCTCGAACGGATCGGCGACCCACGGCGAGAGATCGACGGCGGTCGTGTCGTAAGCGATGAGGTGCGCGTCGACGGCCGGGAGCCCGGCGAAGATGCTCGCGAGGATCGTGCAGTTGACCATCGCCGGCACCATGGAACCCGACTGGTCGACGACGACGATCATCCGGTGGCGTTCGACGCGCTTCGCCCGCTGGCGGTAGTAGAGCCGGTCGACGAAGAGCTTGCGCTGCTTGGGATCCCAGTTGACGAGGTTGCGCCACAACGTTCGCTTGAGATCGAGGTTGCGGAAGCTGCGGCGCGGCGGCGTAGACCGATCGGGCTTGCCGCGCGGCGTGCTCGCGACGTCGCGCGCCAGCACGTCGCGGAGGTCGTCGATGAACCGTCGGATGATCGCCTTCGCGTGGGCCAGCGCCTGGCCCGACAGCCCGTCTTTTTGGCGCAGTAGCTGTTCGACCATCGCCATCGATGGCTGGAGCGTCTTGGCGAGCTTGGCGTCCTTGAGGATCTCAGCGAGCGCCATGCGATCGAGGTGTCGCTTCTCGATCGTGCGCAAGCCGGCCTCGATCTCGGGCGCGGAGAGGAGGCCGCGGCCCTTTTTTAACTCGCCCACGGCGTCGGCGACGTCGGCGTCGGTGATCTCCGGACCGCCGCCGGTGCCCGAGCCGCGTCCGACGAACTGCTGGCGTCGGCCCAGGCCCGAGGCTTCCTCGAACAGGCGAACGTCGGCGAGCCAGCCGGTGTACTGCTCGGCCGACACCTGCTCCGGCAGTTGGCCGCCGAACACATCGATCACCGCACGCAGGTAGAGCAGCTCGCGGCGCAGCGCGTCGGGATCGGACGTGGCGTTGGCGTCGACGAGGACGCCCGCGTCGAGCTGCACCAGGGGCCGCAGCTCGGGCGACGCGCGCAGCACATGGCGCAGCGAGCCACCCGGCTCGAGGAGCACACGCGGCAGCTCGAGTCGGTCGACCAGCGGGCGCATCAGGGCCGAGGTGCGCTGCTTGATCGTGTCGTCGCCGAGCGACTCGACGAGCGCCCACCAGAAGCCGAGCTCGCGGGCGTGGGCGTCGCTCATGACTTCCTCAACAGGCGACCTGCGCGTTCCTCGAGCACCGCGGCGGCGCGGTCTTTCAACTTGCCCGCGGCGATGATGGCCTCGGCCGGTCCGCGGAGCCCCTTCTTGGTGGCGAACGCCAGGGGCTGGACCCCGAATCCGTCGTCGTGGCGGAGCAGACCGACGAACCCGAGCGCGCCTTTCTCGTCGCCCTCCGTCAGTTCTGCGAGCGGGCTCGTGCGATCGAACGCGATCGGCAGGTCGGCCGGCGGCGACGAGCCGACGCAGGGCACCGCGAGCTGCACCGCGTGTCGCTCGCGTGGCGGCGGCGCGGTGATCGTCGCGCCCGCGAGGTCGATCGTGTGGGGCGACACCGCGCCCTTGATGACCTCGACCGCGCCGCCCCACACGAGATCGCCGGTGCCCAGCATCGTCACGCCCTGCAGACGAAGCCGCACCGGTGACGCCAGCGCAGCGACGAGCTCGGGCGCCAGCGGAGCGAGCCGCGCGAAGACCTCGGGGCCGGCGATCGCGTCGACCCGCCAGGTCGACAGCGTGATGCGAACGAGGCGTCGCGGTTGCCCTTCCTCTTCGAACAGCGCATGGGCGACGAGGGCGACCAGGTGATCGTGGTGGACGAGGTCGGCGCCCAGCGGAGTGAGCACGCCGCTGGTGGTCCGGCGGGTCGGCGCCGCGGGAAGCGTCGCGCAGCCGAGCATCGCGGTCGACCACAGATCGGCCCAGCGGCGGACCGGGAGCTCGGGATTGCCGGCGGTGGGGGCCGCGTCGGCGAGCTCGTTGGCGAAACCGGTGAGCAACGCGGCGAGGCGGCGCAGCGGTGCGTGCTCTTGCAGCGGGCGCAACGCGCCGAGGGCCGGCGAGATGATCGAGCGGTCGAGCTGGCCGAAGCCGGCGAGCGCGATCTCGACGAGCCACTGCTGGGTGCTCTGCATCAGTGTGAGCGAGCGAGCGTCCGCGGTCGGCGGCAGCCCCAGGGTCGGCGCCTCGACCACGAGACCGGCCGACACCGCCATCGCAGCGAGCAATGCGTCGCACACGGCACCTTCGATCGCCGCGCGTCCCGCCGCGATCGCGGCGAGGTGGTGGGCGAGCAGCTCGCCCCGCGCGATCGCTTCGGTCGCCTCGGCCACGGCGTTGCCGAGCGGCGTACCGCCGACCGCGTCGGCGAGCTCGCCCAGGGCCGCGCGCGCGTCGGGGGCGAGACGCGCGAGCCCGGAGGTGAGCGCACGATCGACGGCGAGGACCACCGCGCGCGCCTCGGCGACGCCTTCGGGGACCACCGGCACGGTCATCCCGTCACAAACCACGCCATCTCTGGCAGTGGCTCCGTCGACGCGGGCAGCTCGATGGTCCGCAGGTAGTCGAGGAAGCGGGCGAACACGACGCCCGGGTCGTGCGCCGCCTTGGTCCCGTGCAGCTGGCGTGCGATGTCGGACTCGCTCGCGATGTTGCGATCGGCACAGCCGAGGTAGCGCGCGACGCGATCGGCACCGTACTGCGCGAGGGCGTTCTCGACGAGCGCGCGGATGTGGCCGCAGAAGCCCCCGCCGCCGCACGGCCGGTTGTTGTTGGTGCTGCAGGCGTAGTTGCCCGTGCCCGCCTCGATGAACGAGACATAGACCCGCGCGGGATCCGATGAACTCGAGACCACACCCTGCAACCGCCCGTCGTACAGCTCGACGTACGGGACCTTCTGCAGCTTGCGCTTGGCAGGTGCGGCACGGCGGTGGGGGACGACGCTGGGCATGCGTTCGCGCTCCGGTCGACGGCGATGTTGCCCGAGGGCGGCCTCGTACGGCAAGCCGGGCCGAGGCCGGTTCGGGTCGACGCGCCGCCACGATCGTTGTTGGCTCCACGGGATCGAGGTCAGGGCACCGACGGGTCCCTGCTGCCATCCTCGTCACGGTTGCGTGAGCAACCAGGCGTCGAGGTCGTCGAGCTGCCGCTTCAGCGGGCGCGTCATCGGACTCCGCCTGCGCATCACGACCGACAGCGCGCGCACGATGTCAGAACAGCCGTGCTCGCGTGCATAGGCGGCGAGCTCCTCTTGGAAGGGATGGATCCACGGGCTGATCCGGCCCTGGATCGCGGAGGCTCGCGCGGTGCGAGCGTGGTACGCCGCGCCGAAGCCGGTGGGCTCGGTGGCGTGGCTGTGACGCAGAAGCCGCACCGTCACATGCTCGACCCAGTGGCGGTCGTCTTGAACGTCCGGGCTCGCCTCATAGTCGTCGAGCACAGCCTCCATCAGGGGCAGCGCGTCCTCGACGTGGCCGGCGTCGAAGAGCGCGGTGGCGGCGCGGTTGCGGTGGCCCCGCCACGCCTCGCCCGTGGCGCGCGCGCGTCGAGCCGCGGCGTCGAACAAGAGGAAGGCCGCGTAGGGCTGCCCGCGTTCCGTCCGCCAATGGGCCTTGCGACCCAGCTGGGAGGCGGTGAACGCCTCGATCGGCTTGTTGTTCAAGAGCTCGGTCAGGGTGGTCATGGTCATCGACGCCGTCCGACCTGCATCGCGAAGTGTGCCAGAACTCGAATCGCCCCGTGTCGGTTCGCGACGCCGCATGGGACGTCCCCGGGGACAGATCCCCGACGCGCCGGTTGCGATCCGCGGACCCTGACAGCGACCACTCGCACTAAGGGTCTGGCACAGCGAGTGCAAGCCGCGCGGGCATATGACCGTCAACCGTCACATCGCCGCCGCGCCGCTGTTCGCCGTTTTCGCCGTCACCACGCTGGGTGTCGCACGCTCCGCCGCCGCCGCCCCGACGGCCATCGACGTCGACGTGCACTACGCCCATGCGTGCGCCACAACCAGCTGCGGCGACGCGCTGTGCTGGGGCAGCAACACCAACGGCCAGGCGAAGAGCCAGTTGCTCCCACGCAATCAGCTGTTTCCGCCGCCCGCCCACGTCGAGATCACCACGGGTCTTCTGCACACCTGTTCAATTCGCAGTGACAGGGCCGTGACGTGTTGGGGTGACGACTCGGCCGGGCAACTCGTGGCGCCCGCGCGCTTCAGCAAGCCGCTCGATTGGTCGTTTGTCCGCACGGCTGACATCGACGCCGGGTGGTTTCACACGTGTGCCACCGGATCCGATGGAGAAATCGAGTGTTGGGGCGACAACTCGGAGGGACAGTCGTCACCACCGCCCTCACCGGTCGACGACTACTATGCGTGGATCGACGTGAGTGCAGGTGCATGGCATTCGTGCGGACTGACCCCCCATGGGCTCGTCCTGTGCTGGGGCGACGACAGCGACGACCAGTGCTACGGTCATGAAGTCCTCGACGAATCCTGGCTGTTGCCTTGGGAGGAGTTCGTCGACGTCGAAGTCGGCGATCGACATAGCTGCGCGCTGACCAATCAAGGCCACATCTACTGCTGGGGGAACAACGACGCCGGCCAGCTCTACGACGCCGAAGTAGAGTTCGACTGGGCCGAGATCGTGCCGGGCTTTTATCGATCGTCGATGGCCGAGTTCGACCGCTTGGTCGTCAGTGCCGAGGGAACCTGCGGGTTCTCGGGCACCAGAGCGAGGTGCTGGGGATCCCCGTTTTCAGGCTCGTCCAGCTACGATCCGCCCGCCGTCGCTCCCGTAGATGCGGCGTTCGTCGGCAATTTCGGGTGCGAGATCGACGGCGCGGGTGCGTTGTCATGCTGGGGCGTTGGCCCCGCGGCGCCGTCGCTCGGTGCGAGCTGCAACCCGGTGCCCAAGCCGAAATTCCCGTGGTGAAGAGTGCGTAGACCACCCCGCGACCCGGCTCTCGTCACTCCGACGATAACGCTAGCCTGGTGCGAGCACGAACGGATACCTCACGACCACGTTGCCGCCGCCATCGGGCTTCGGGAACTTCCAGCGCTTGACCGCCTTGACGGCGCACGTCCCGACCGCGTCATCGGCGGGCGTTGTGTCGGCGACGGTCGACGCCGACACGCTCCCGGTGGCGCCGATCGTGAACTCGATCGTGATCCTGCCGGCGAGCGCGGCATCCTTTGTCAGGGCCTGGTTGTAGCAGTAGCGGATCTCCTCGATGTGCGAGCGAACGATGCGACCGATGAAGTCCTTGTCGAGCGATCCCTCGATCTCGGCGGTCGCCGGGCGCACGTTCGCGACGCTGGTGCTGGCGTAGCCCCAGCCATAGCTCGAGCTGTCCCTGGTGACTCCCTCGAGATCGTCGGGCGCGAAGCACAGCGCGAGCACGGCGGAGTTCCCGCGGCTGAGCGGCGCGTCGAAGCACCTGCGTCCACCTTCGTCGTGGGGCGCGGTGGTGAAGCAATGATCGCGGGTGACCAGCCCCGCCGAGCGCCCATCGGCGAACCAGATCGCCGCGCCGGGCCTCACCGTGTGGCTCGTGGCGCCGCGGCTGGTGCCCTCGAGTCCGAGCCCGCCCGCGTCGGAGGCCTCAACGATCTCAGAGTCGGCGGTGAGCGGGCCCCACAGTTCGTCGACGTCGAAAAGCACGGACTCTGGGTCACACGGACTCGGGAGGACACCGAGGAGGACGGCGCGGCGCCTGATCATGTCGGGATCGAGGCCGCGCGCGCTGGGCTCCTTCATCGCGTACAGGCCCAACCGGTGTTTGTGTAGCCGCTCGGCGGACACTCTCACCGTCGCCTCGAGGCACGGGTTGCGTACTGTGACCAGTGGACCGTCGCTGCGCTCGGTCGTGCCGAACCGCCTCAGGCCGAAGCTGTTGCCGAACAACCCATCCTCGGCGAGCGTGCGGCCGTCGTAGGACAACGCGTGCCCGTCGAGCGGGGCGAACTGGCCGTCGCCGCCTTCGTCGACAAAGGGCGTGCCCGGTTTGTACGATCGTGCGACGCGCTCGGATGGCACCGGCACGGTGATCGACGTGCCGCGCGCGATGCTCTGCTCCGCGCCGCTCGGCACCGCGACGCCGGCTGCGACGCGGATCTTCGTGCCATCGGCGAAGGTGTGCTCGATCGGTTCGGCGAGCACCGGCAAGAGGTCCTCCTTCGTCACGTGGAATCGCACGCGGAAATCGGCGAGACCCGCGAGCGTGTCCGCGCAGTGGTGCTCGGGCGGATGGTTCGACAGTGTCTCGACCACAAACCGTCCGCTCTATTCACCGACGACGTGCACCGCCATGCCGCGGGCCTTCGCGAGCGTCGGCAGCTCGAACCCCGCGTCGCCAGTCGGGGCAAAGAAGAGGCGCGCACCGGCGCGCACGACCGCGTCGCCAATGATCGGTGGCTCGACGGGCTTCGCTCCCTTCTCGGGCTGAGCGGGCGGCTTCGCATCGGCCGCCACCGTCGGCTTCGGCTCGGTCGACGCGGAGTGGTCGGCGCATGCGACCGCGAGTGAGGCAATCGCGAGCACGACCGATCCACGGGGGTGCTTCATCGAGGGGAGTCTACGCTGGATCGGCGGCGTCGACGGGCGAGCATGAGCGATGATCACTTGGCGGCGCGACTGGCCTCGCGGCCGCGAGTGAGAAGTCATAGCGCAACGCGGCGAACACGGTCATGCGCGGGAGCGGGTGAAGCTCTCCGCGCCACGTCGGGGTGTCCGAGATCGATTTGGCCCGACGAGATACGCGCCGCGCGGCGGTGTGCTCGAGCGTCAACGACCAACGCAGGCCGTGCGTCCGAGCGTGCGCCGTCGGTCGGCACTCGGACGACGACCGGGGGGAAGATCGGTATCGACGATCGCCGCGGCGGCGGTGTACCGTGAGCGCGTCGATGCCGACGCGAGATCTTCGAGCGGTCGCCACGCTCGCCAGCCGGTGCGCGCTCGGATTGGTCGCTGTCGGTGTCATCGTCGGTGTTGCCGCGAGCGCCGCGATGGTGCTCCAGCTTTGGCCGCCGCCGTCGCCGGGATCGGCCGAGGGCTACACGAGGGCGCTATCGATCCATGGGGCTGTGCTGCCCACTGTGCTTGGCCCCGCTGCAGCGATGGCCGTAGTCACGCCGCTGGTAGTGCCGATCGAACGCGCGCGCATGCTGCTTGTGCCAATCGGCGTGGGCCTTGTCGCGTGGATCACAGCGGCCGCGATCATCGTTGCGTCGTCGTGGCTGCGCGGGCCGCCGGAGCTCGACCCGTGGCCGACGATTGCGGCTTGGTCGCTCGCGACCGCCAACGCCGCGTTCGCGAGCGCGATGTTGGCGGCAGCGATCGTCGAGTTGCGGGCGCGCCGCGCCGGCGTGGCCGCGCCACTTGCGATCGCCGCCGCCACCGTGTTCGCGATGACGACCGCGATGTTGATGGATGCTGCCAATCCGGTATCGCCCGTGATCGCAGCGGTCGGGCTCGCGGTCTTGGCACTCACGCGGCTAACTCCCCAACGCGTGGCATCCCCGGCGTTGGTGTTCGTGGCGCTGGGCGTGTTGCCAGCGCTGGTCGCCGAGCGGCTGCTCGGGCGCATCCTCGCGTTCACCGATCTCGACGTTCATTTGCACGACACCTACTTCGACGTCGCCCGCGATCACCTGTCGCAGTTCGCCGCCGGTGCCGCCCTGCTCGCGTGCGTCCACGTTCTCGAAGAGCCGCTGTTTCGCCGCCACGCGCGGGCGCTTTTGGCGTGGCCAGGCGCAGTGCTGACGTGCGCTGGGTTTTTGGCCCATCACGTCGTCATGATCCTCTTAGGGGCCGACAGCATGCCGCGACGCTACGCGGTGTACTCCGACACCTTTGCCAAGCTGCAGCAGTTCGCTCAGATCGCCGGCGCGGCGGTCCTCGTGGGGTTCGCGATGGTAGTTGCCGCGTGGATCTTCGGCGCCGCTCGGCGCGATCCTCCGCAGGACGGTGGGAATCTCCGGCATCCTACCGAGCAGGAGCACCCATGACGGGCTGGGCGCCGTCGCGGGTGGCGACACCCGAGGGCTGAACGCTGCGCCCGCGGACCTGGCTCGACCCCGAACTTTTCGTGACGCTGCGGGACTCTCGCGCGAGCCCGGTCGCCCCGCCACTCGAACCGGCGGCGAGTGTGCGCGGGTTTCTGCGCGAATCATACGCGCGCGAGCGTCGTTCCAACCTGCTCGTCGCTATCGGAAATTGATTCCGAACATGATGCCGGGGACGTCGAAATCCTTGAGCTGAACCCAGTCAGCATGCATTTGGAAACCGACGAGCTCCGGATGGCCTTGGAACACTCGTTTCACACTACGCCATAGGACTCCCTGAACACCGTCGTGCAACCCCGCGAATAGGCCGGATGGAATCGCACCCAGGCCCCAGGCGATCGTGGCGCCCCACGCAAAGACGAAGAAGTGAGCGACGTTCGCGATCGCTTTCGGTGAGTAGATCCGGTTGTCGGAGAGACCTTTCTTGGCCAGGTCGGCCTGCAGCATCTCGTTCAAGTTCTCATTGTCGCGGCCCGCCCGCGCGTACATGCCGGTCTGAAAGAGGCGCAGGTTGCCGGGATCCCCCAACGGACTCCCCTTACGAACTGGCTGAAGGTCCCAAAGCAGTTCCGCTAGCGCCCGAGACTCGGGGAAGGCGGCGTGGATATAGTCCCGCGGACGGGGTGGCGTGGACGGCCTCGGAAGTTCGTTTGCGTGTTCTCGACTGTACCATTTCAACCGAGCAGTGGCCGGACTTCTCACGCGCACCGTTCGAACTCGCTCTCGCCCCCGACCTGGCGTGCGAAGCAGATCTCGCTGAGATCGAGAGACTCCCGGACCAGTTCACGGATGAAATGCGCCGGAGCCTCGGGCGGCACGAAGTCGAGAACCGACGGCGGCAGAAGCCACGACTGCTCGAAGTCCCATGGCCGGAACGTCTTCACGCCCAAAGCAGATCACATCTCGCGCCAACCCGCGACCTGCGTGGTTGCCGCTCGGGCACGGGCACGGGCACGGGCACGGAGGAGCGAGACCCCTTGCGGGGTCACGCTCCTAGCCGTCGCGCGCACGGACGGACGATCTCGACGAGCGCACGCTGCATCGTCGCAGCAACTTCGGCTGGCGGCAGGAGCCCATGCGACGTGCAGCTCGCGCGCGAAGCGAGCTCCGGTCGCGCACGCGCGCTGCGAAACGCCGCATCGACGGCGTCCGCGACCGGTACTCCACCTACCGCGATCGCCCAGCGGATCGTGGCCCAAGCGAGCTCTGCGTGCTCGGCCTCTTCGGCTGCGATTTTGGCCATCACCGCGCGCACCGTTGGGTTTTCCGCGTGCTCGTGGATCTCGGCCGCGAGCCACGCGGCCACGGTTTCGCCGACACAGCCCTCGTGGACGGTCCACACCGCGAGCTCGACCAGCGTGGAGGCGATCGGGGCGGTCGCACCCAGTGGAATCAGCCCCGGCCCGAGTTCGCGTTTTGCGTACGCGCTCGCGAGACCGAAACAGGCACGCGCGTGCTCGAGCTCCTGCACGGCCGCGCGCTGGGCCGCCACGACTAGATCGGCTGGCGCGCCGTGAGCGAGCAGGTCGAGGGCGAAACGATGGAAGCCCGCGACCGACGAGTGCTCGGACAGCGCAGCCGCGGTCCAAAACGTGGCAAGCGCATCTCGCTGCACGTCGGCGAGCCGTTCGATTCCATCCACGTGCAGCTTGTCGCTCCAGCCATCGCGCGACACCGCCGAGGCCAAGCGGGCCTCGTGCTCGCGCACGTACGGGCGGCCGTAGCATCCGCCGCATCCCGGGTCAGGGTCGTAGGGTTCCGCCCCCGCCGTCCCGGCACTGTCGCTTGAACCCGAATTCATGTCACCGCTGGTCCGGCTCGGACCGAGCGTGGCGCCGCCGCCGTCGCCCGAGCTCGTGCTCGTGCTCGTGCTCGAGCTCGAGCTCGTGGAGCTATCTCCGTCGGTGCTCCCGGCGCCCGAACTATCGCTGGCGCCCGTTTCGTCGGCGCTTGAGCTTGATTCGGTATCGCCCGAGCTCGAACCACCGCCCGAGTCTCCGGTCGCTCCACCGGCGCGCGCCACCGGCAGAAAGCGGCCCGAACCGACTGCGATGCCGGCGGCGATTAGAAGGCGCAATCGGAACCGCCTAAGGCGGGGGTCACTACGGGGATCGAGCCGCGGATCTGTCATCAGGAGGTCCTCGTCACGGTAGTCGCCGACGCGGTCGAAACGATCAACGCTTGTGGCGCCCGACACACAGCCCCATGCCCCATCCCGCTGGCCGAAGATGCTGTTTCCTCGGCCTGGTCGCGTCGATATGCGCCGTCGCCGCACCGCGGGCGGTTCCATTCACAAAACGCGCGCTTCAAGGACCGCTGATCGCCTCCTTATGTTGGGCTAGAGGGTACCGCCCGGTTTCGGCCTTCCGCCTTCGCCCTGTACAGCGCCTCGTCGGCTTGGCTAACGAGCGCTGCTGCAGTGAGGAGTTCGTCCCCGCGCGCAGTGGCGTGTCCAACGCTGACGGAGACTATTCCGCCGGGCGTGGCTGCATGCGGAATTTTCAGCGCGCAGACCCGTTCACATAGCGAGTCGGCGTACCGCGAAGCCTGGTCGACCGTCATGCCCGCCGAGAGGACGACGAACTCCTCGCCACCGTACCGCGCCACGAAGTCGGAGACTCGCATGAACGCGCTGCCCAGCGCGCGCGCCACCTCGCGAAGGCAAGTGTCGCCCGCGCGGTGACCATAGGAGTCGTTGTATGCCTTGAAGTGATCAATATCGATCATGAAGATCGACATCGTCGATCGGGTGCGTCTCGCGATTCGCCATTGTGTCACAAGCTGCTCGTCGAAATGCCCGCGGTTGAACAATCCGGTCAGCGAATCCGCGATCGAAAGCAAGCGAAGCCGTTCGTTCGCGGTGTGAAGCTCTTTGTTTCTCTGGTGAAGATTCGCCTCGAGAGTGACGCGAGAGGTGACGTCCCTCTGGATCCCCATGAAGTGGGTAACCGTGCCACTGGCGTCGTGAACCGGTGAGACGCTGAGCTCGTTGTAGAAGAGCCTCCCATCTTTTCTGTAGTTTCGCACGACGACCACGCACGGCTCGCCCCGCGCCATGGCCGCGCGGAGCACCGCGATCCCCTCCTGGTCCCGGTCACTGCCTTGCAGATAACGGCAGTTGCGCCCGATCGCTTCCTCGAATGCGTAGCCCGTCATCCGTTCGAAGGCTGGGTTAACGAAGACAAGTGCGCAATCGGGATGGGCGGCGTCCGCGAGCGTGATGCCGTCACGAGATTCCGAGATAGCCTGCTTCAGCATACGAAGCTGGTCTGCCTCCGAGTTGCCTAAGAGATGCATCCAGGGCACGCCGTTAAGGTAGCTCAACTCGAGCGGTACGCCGTGGTGGGCTCGTGATGCTCACATGGTGCGCAGGCTCTCGACGGTGGTTGTCGGCCATGTTCTGGGGGGACGTAAGGGCGGACGGGCGGAAAAGTCGTGCATGGTCTGTGCGCGGGTGGACGCGGAAGACGGAACCGAAGAAGGACGAGGATGTCGTCGGTCGGGCTCACGCAAAGAGCGGTTGTTGACCTTCGCGGTCGCTCCGAGGAGAAGGACGAGTGCCGTGGCCGTGCGAGCGGGCTGCGGCGGCGCCGAGCTCGGGTGCAACCGGGTCGTCGACGGCGAGAACGAGACCTCATCCGTCATCGATGTGCCAGCCGGGACCTTCGTCCGATCATCATCAACGGCTACACGCCTCAGGATTTGCGATCCTCGATCTCGGACTGACGCGGCGTCGCAACGCCCGACGCGCTCGATTTTGCAGTATCAAATCCACCACTTACAACAAATCTACCCCATTATCGCCGCGCTTCACGTAATCTAGGCCGCCGATGGGGAATGCACGCTGAGCGGCTTGCGATGTCGCACCGACGGCCGAATTCCCACCCCAGCGGGAGTCGACACCATGTTGAGCTGCAGCGGATGTAAGCGATTCCTCCACGCGAATGCACACGTCTGTCCTTTTTGCGGTGTCACGCGAGCGACGCAGCTCGCCCCGCGCTCGCTTCCGCTGTTCCTCGGTGTCACCGTCGCCGCCTGTGGACCAGCGGTGGCCACCGATGGCGACGGCACCGGAGACGCCGGTGCGAGCACGGACACGACGATCGGCAGTGGACCCAACACGACCGCGACGGGCACCACGATCGGTACATCACCGAGCACCTCCGCCGATACGACCATGGCGACGAGCCCCTCTTCTTCGACCGGGACGTCGAACACCACGGGCGACGACGACGACAGCAACGATCAGGGGGGAGCGTTCTATGGCGGCGCCCCCGACGGCGGGGGGTTGGACATCGAGTGCGACGTATGGGCGCAGGATTGTCCGCTGGGCAGCAAGTGCATGCCGTGGAACAACCGCGGTGAGGTCGGATGGAACGCAACGAAGTGCGCCCCGCTGGCGCCCTTCCCCGCCGGGATCGGGGAGGTTTGTACGGTGGAAGGCGGTCCGTTCTCGGGGATCGACAGCTGCGGCCTCGGGGAGATGTGCTGGGACGTCGACCCAGAGACACTGGAAGGGAGGTGCGTGGCCAACTGCGCCGGCAGCGAGGCCGCGCCGCAGTGCTCCGACGCGACCACGCAGTGCCTGATCGGCTATGACGGCACGCTCCACGTGTGCATCCCCGTCTGCGATCCGCTCCTTCAAGACTGCGCACCGTGGGCGAGCTGCCTGCCGGTGGGCGACGCGTTCTTCTGCGTACCAGACGCCAGCGGCGCCGGGGGCCAATACGCCGAGCCGTGCCTGCGGTTCGACGACTGTGACCGGGGACTGTTCTGCGCTGAGGTCGAGGGCGTGCCCGGTTGCATGGGGACGGGCTGCTGCGCAGAGTTCTGTGACCTGGCCGCACCGGATCCGAACGCGCTGTGCAGCGGCGCCGGTGATGGCGCGCAGTGCCTGCCGTGGTTCCCAGACGACGAGGCGCCGATCGGCTGGGAGAACGTCGGCGCGTGTCTCATCCCCGCTTGACGCAGACATGCTCACCCATCCACCAACCGCCCCTCGTTGCCACACGTTCGCGGCGCCGGCAGCACGGGGCGCGCACCGGCGGCGCGCATAGGAGTCGCCGATGGGACTCGCGGATGTTCGCAGGCGATTGCCGATCGTGGACGCCTTGCCGGTGCCCGATGATCGGCGCATCAAGCCCACCCAGCCCGGCGAGCTGCCCACGCCGCGCTACGCGGTGTGGGAGCTGACCCTGGCGTGCGATCAGAAGTGCGTGCACTGCGGGTCGCGAGCCGGGCATGCGCGGTCGGCAGAGCTCACCACCGACGAGTGCATCGACGTCGTGAAGCAGCTGCGCGAGCTCGGCGTCGGCGAGGTCACCCTGGTGGGCGGCGAGGCCTATCTGCGCGACGACGTGATCCTCATCGTACGTGCGTTGCGCGAGCACGGCATGCGCGCATCGATGACGACCGGCGGCCGCAATCTCACCGGGGCGCGAGCCGCGGCCCTCGCCGAGGCCGGGCTCACAAACGCCTCGGTGTCGATCGATGGTCTCGAGCCCGAGCACGACCACTTGCGCGGCGTCCCGGGAAGCTGGCGCGCAGCGTTCGCTGCCATCGACCGCCTGCGTGCGGCCGGAATCCCCACCGCGGTGAACACCCAGATCAACGCCCTGACGCGCCATAGCTTGCCCGCGTTGTTCGAGCACATCGCCGGGGCGGGCGCGTTTGGCTGGCAGCTGCAGCTCACTGCACCGTTTGGCAACGCCGCTGATCATCCAGAGATCCTGCTGCAGCCCTACCACTTGCTCGAGCTGTTCGAAGCGCTCGCGGAGTTGGTGCCGCGCGTGCGTGCGCGCGGCCTGCGGCTGTGGCCTGCGAACAACCTGGGGTACTTCGGCCCGCTCGAGGGCGAGCTGCGCATGTATCAGAAGCGCGGCGCCCACTACAAGGGATGCGGTGCAGGGAAGTACCAGATCGGACTCGAGTCCGACGGAACCGTCAAGGGCTGTCCGAGTCTCGGTGGTCAGCAGAACCACGCCGGCAACGTCCGGGAGCGATCGCTCGCTGACCTGTGGCGCGAGAGCTTTGCGCTGTCCTACATCCGCGAGCGCACGCTCGACGATCTCTGGGGCTTCTGCGCGACTTGTTACTACAAGGAGCCGTGCCGGGGGGGCTGTACTGCCACAGCGGAGCCCCTGATGGGCCGCCCCGGCAACAACCCGTTTTGTCATCATCGCGCGCTCGAGATGGATCGCCAAGGATTGCGCGAGCGCATCGAGCCCGTGGCCGCGGCGCCCGGTCTCCCCTTCGATCACGGATACTACCGAATCGTGCGCGAGTCGAACGACGCGACCCTCCGCGCGCGCGGGCCGATTGCGAGCGACGAGCCCCGGGTGCCGCGAACGCTCGCGCCGTTCGGCCCCGGCTGGCCGCTCGCGGTCAGCGAGCGAGATCGGCAGTGAATCACGGCGCCCTCGTTGGTCAGCCGTCGTCTTCGCTCGGGCGCTCGCTGAACGCGGGTAGGTGACGACGCACCAACGCCACGGCGTTCGCAGCCGGCGGCCCTTGGGGCGTTCGCGCAAGCTACGGCGCGTCCGACAGAGCAGCGCGGCCGGTGAGCACGTCCTCGCGCAGGATGTGGAGGACGCGCGCGGGCCCCTCGAACATCGGGGTGTTGGCCGACGCGTCGAACGTATAGAAGCCCTTCACCGGCGCGCGCAGTGTCGCGAGGTAGCCCTTCGCGAGCCCATAGTTGCACGTGTAGTCGTGCACGCCGTGGAGGAAGTACGCCGGCACCGCGACCTGGGGCACACGCGTCCGGAGATCGGTGGAGAGCATATCGCTCCACACCACGCTCACGCCGGACCGCGCCTTCGCGCGCCATAACGTGATCTTCTCCTCGAGCGTGTACTCGCGAGGCCTACGTTGAGGAGCCGGTGTCACCGATCGTGGCTCAGGGTCCTGATGCCGTCGTGGAGGCGGTCGTCACGATCGGCGAGTGGATTGTCGACTGCCTCTTCGAGGCCGTGGCCGCGTACATGGCATGACGAACGCCGACCGATGCGCTGCTGGACGAGTTCCTCGAACGAGCGGCCCGCACCAGTCACCGTGATGCGCGGGCGCCATCGGCTACGGCGGCACGATCGTGACTGTCTCGAACTTCCGGCCGGCGATGCGCCAGAGTTCGATCGACGAGCGCGCTTCGCCGGTCGCGTTGTCGAAGTCGAGCGGACCCGAGGCGCCGTCGATGTCGATGTCTCCGCCCGGGCCTGCGCCGCGATCGATGAGCTGCGATCGAACAGCTCTGGGAAACGTGCACCCTGAGTGAAGAACCACTCCGTCGTTTGCAATACCGACCAGTCGGCACTCCTGGGCGGCTCGTCGCCCAGAGGAGCCGCCGGCTCTCCGCACGTCGATCGCGTAGTCGCCGGGGAACGGGACCTCCACCTAGGAGGCATCGATTGCCGCGCCGTCCCGGCGCAGTGACGATTCCCGGGCTCCGCTCAGCGCTTCGACTTCTTCGCGACGGCCTTCTTCTTCGCGACGGCCTTCTTCTTCGCGACGGCCTTCTTCGCGACGGCCTTCTTCTTCGCGACCGGCGCGCTCTTCGCGACGGTAGGCTTCTTCGCCGCCGGCTTCTTCGCCGGAGCGGTGGGCGTGCTCGCGAGCTGGGCGACGAGCTTCTTCGGCGCCTGCGCGCGATAGCTCTCGTCGAGCCACGACTTGAGCATCTCGACGTCGGGGATCACGCCTTCGGGCCACGACGCGGACACCCACCCGCTCTTGCCGAGTCCGTACGCTGTTGGCGTCGTGTTCGGCAGCATGAGCGCGGCGGCGCACGACTGCGGCAGCTTGCAGGAGATGTGGATCGGCTCGCCCTCGAGCGACAGGTACGCGAACGTTTTGTCTTTCACCGCGAGATCGAGGTGTCCGGGCCACGGACTCTTGGTGTGCGCGCCGGGATAGGCGAGCCCGAATGCACGCAGCTCGAGGAGAACGGCATCGGTGGACGACTTGCGGCGGGCCATCTCGGGGAGGATTCGCTGCACGCGAATCTTCTGTCAAGGGCACCGGCGCTGCGCGGGCGGCGAAGCTCAGGGGCCGAGGGTAAGTTAGGACGGAGAAAGACGTTGCCGACCCTTCGAGCGATCACGCGCTGCCGGACCCCTCGCTGCTCTAGGGGGTATCCGTTATCGACCACCGCACGCGAACGAGGTGTGCTCGTTCCCGCGAAATGAGCGGCCGCCCGTAAACCGCGGCTGGCCGACCGGGCTACAACCCGAGCTGCTTCGCGGCCAGCTCTTTCATGATCTCTTCGGCGCCGCCGCCGATCGAGAGCACCTTCGTCTCGCGATAGATGCGTTCGGACTTTGCACCGCGGATGAAACCGGCGCCGCCGAGGATCTGGACCGCTTCCTTCGCGCAGAACTCGAGGCACTGCGTCGCCGTGTTCTTTAGCATGCACACGTCAGCGACCGGCCACTGGCCCTGGCCCACGCGCCACGCGAGGATCTCGAGATACGCCTGCGCCGACTCGATTCGCTGCGCCATGTCGACGAGCTTGTGACGGATCACCTGGCGCGTCACGAGCGGGCGTCCGAAGGTGTTGCGCGCGCGCGCCCACGCGACCGCCTCGTCATAGCACACGCGCGAGAACGCGACGGCCATGGCCGCGATCGCGAGCCGTTCGCCGTTGAAGTTCTGCATGATGCCGAGAAAGCCGTGGTTCTCCGGCCCGACGCAGTTGCCGATCGGCACGCGACAGTCCTCGAAGTAGAGCGTGGCGGTGTCGGAGCACCACCAGCCCATCTTGGCCAGCGGCGTGCGCGTGAACCCGGGTGTGTCGGCCTCGATGACGAGCAGCGAGATGCCACCCATGCCCTCGCCGCCGGTGCGCACCGCGGTCGTGACGAAGTCGGCGCGCATGCCCGAGGTGATGAACGTCTTGCTGCCGTTGACGATGTAGTGGTCGCCGTCCTTGCGCGCCGTGGTGCGGATGTTCGCGACGTCGGAGCCGCCATCGGGCTCCGAGATCGCGAGCGCGCCGATCTTCTCGCCGGCGAGCACCGGTGGCAACACGCGGCGCTTGAGCGCTTCGTCGCCGAGCGCGACGATCGGCGGCATGGCGATCCCGTGACTCATCAGACCGGCGATGAGCCCGCCAGAGCCGGGCCGCGAGAGCTCCTCGGTGACGACGATGCGGTGGAACGGATCTGCCGTGGGCGTGCCGCCGTACTCCTCGGGGAAGCCGAGCCCGAGCAGGCCGAGCTCGCCGGCCTTGCGATAGAGCTCGCGCGGAAACTCGCAGGCCTCGTCCCAACGATCGATGTGAGGCGCGATCTCGCGATCGACGAACTTGCGCACCTGTTCGCGCAGCTGATCGTGGTCTTCGGTGTACCAGGGGGCGCGAGCCATCGGGCGGAGTCTAGAACGTGTCGAGCAACCAATCCTGCCCGGGCGGCGGGTATTTTGCGCGTCGCCGCGAAGAGCTCGCCCGCTTGTGGCAGATCCAGGCCAGCGAGGACCGCACCCGGAACCGGAATCGCGTCGAAGCACAGGCCCTGCGGTTGTGCATACCTCAGCGCTCGCCGCGACGCCCTCGCGCGCCGCCCGGTGCCGCGGAATCCGGCGAGCCCACCAGGGAATAGCCCGGTGGCGTGGCCATTGGGCACTGCGGATCGGTCTGCAGGCACAGCCCGAATACGAACATCGGACCCCACGCGTCCCAACGGTGCTTGCCGGCGAAGGTGACGAACCGATGTGGCACCTCGCGAGCGGCCAGGTGTTCATGAAACCGCCGGTTCGAGGCCAACAGGCCCCCGATGTCCTGGCGGGCTGCGCCGAACAATAAACGACTGCCACCGGTCGCTTCGGGCCCCGCGAGCGCGACGTAGGGATCGACTCCGGCGCCGGAGCCGGGCGGACCAAACACGTGCTCGATGGCACGCGGCGACATGAACCGACGCAAGAATGCGCGGGTGTCCCGTTCGTTCAAGATCGGCGCGCTGAGGATGGTGGCCGAGGCAAAGCGACTGGGCTCTGCGAGCCACATCTGCAGGCCGCCGCCGCCACCCATCGACACCCCGACGAGGTGGAGTCCCTCTGCTCCGGGGATCGTCGGGTGCTTCGCGCGCACGTCAGGCACGACCTCGTTGAGCACCCAGTCGCGGTAGTGATGGGAGCCGTCGTGCCAGTTGACCCAAAAGCCGTTGTCGCCGTCGGGTGCGACCATGATGAACGGTCGCAGTGTGCCGGCTTCGATTGCTGCGTCGATGGCCCCGACGACGCTGCGTCGATCGGCCCCGGTCTCGTCGTCACCGGCGCCGTGCAGCAGGATCACCAGGGGCAGCGGCGTGACGCGATCCCACCCCGGGGGCGTGTACAGGCCGTAACGCATCGAACGCCCCTCGCTCTTGCTCGGCATCGCGGTGTAGGTCAGCCGACCCAGTGGCGTGTGGCGGCAGCCGAGGATCGCGAGCAGGGCCAGCATCGAGGCGCGGCGGAGCATGCGGGCGCCACAGTAGCGCATGGTGGCCAGGGGCCTGGCGCCCCAACGCCTGCGCGCGATCCCACAGGATCTCGTGGGCGGCGCCCCGGGGGCCGCCACCCAGACGGTTTCACCTGCGCGAAACGACCGTGGCGCGCCGTGGCCAAGACCCCCGGGAGGTGCGACGTGCGAAAGGACCGAATCCCCGGTGCGCTGGCCGTGCTGGCCTTCGCCGCCTGCGCCGATGGGCGCGATGGTGCGTCACCGTTCGGCTCGGATGCGGGTGGGGCCACCAGCCCCGGCTCGGCCGCCGGCGAGACCTCGGCATCAGGTCCGACCAACGACGGCTCGGGTCTCGCCGACTCGGCCGGCGTCGACGGCACCGGCCCGAAGTTCGACACCCCCGACGGGGCCACCGGTGCCGGCGACGGGACAAGCGAGGGTTGCGAGAAGATCGACTTCCTGTTCGCGATCGACAACTCGTGCTCGATGGGCGCCCACCAGACGCGGCTGATCAACAGCTTCGGCCCCTTCCTCGACACCATCTTCTCCACGGTCGAGGCCCAGGACTACCAGATCCTGGTCGTCGACTCCGACGCCGATCAAGACGAGCACTCGGGCTGCGCCCCTTCGGGCTGTCCGGGCCTCATCGATTGGTGCGGCAATTACTGTGCGGTTCAAGATCTCATCACGCCGTGTGATCGCACGCTCGGCGCCGGGGTGGTGCAGCCCTACAACAACGAGGCGAGCAACGCGATCTGTGGCGTGCCGGGGAATCACCGCTTCCTCACCGCCGATCTCGGCCAGGCTCAGCTCAAGCAGCTGTTCCCCTGCATGGCGCAGGTCGGCACCTTCGGCTCGGGGGCGGAGCGCCCGATGAGCGCGGTCGCGGAGGCCCTCGGGGCCAAGAGTCAGCCTGGCGCGTGCAACGACGGGTTCGTGCGCGAGGACGCCGTGCTCGTGGTCACGGTGATCTCCGACGACTATCCTGTCCCCGGCACCGATGACGACGCGTCCACCGTTGGCTCGCCTCAGAGTTGGTATGACGCCGTGGTCGATGCGAAGGGCGGCAATGCCCAGAACGTCGTGATGCTGGGGATCGTCAACACACCCGACGCAACCTGCGTCGCCGGTGCTGGCGATCCGATCGTGCATCCGACCGATCGCTTCGTCGAGTTCGTGCAGAACTTCGGGGACCGGGGCATCATGGGCAATATCTGCGACAACGACTACAACGCGTTTTTCTCCCAGGCGGTTGCGCTGATCGACAGCACGTGCGACGAGTTCGTGCCCGAGGGCTGATCCTCGCCGCGCTTGCCGGCTGCGGCGCTGGGCCGGCGGTGGAAGTGGCCGAGGGCGCGGCCGCGGGGCCGGCCAAGGCGTCGGTCGAGGTCAACACCCACGATGCCGAGCCGAAACGTTCGCTGCCGGCCTGGGACGAGGCCGCCGCGATCGAGCTGCTCGAGCACCACGTGCGGCGCTGGGCGCTGGCGGACGCCGACGGGACGTGGATGCTCGCCCACGGCGCGCTCGCACTCGGCCCAACAGCGCCAACAGCGAACGGCCCGTCCGTGGTCGACGCCTTGCTGGCCACGATGCAGCTCATGCAGCGCGACGGTCGGCGCTGGCCGAGCGTGGGCGGCAGCTCGGGCGACGGCACGCTGCGCGATCCCCATCCAGATCACACCCTCGCGACGCTGCTCGCGCTCGGGGTCCCGCGCACGCGCGCCATCGCCGTCGACGGCGCGACCTACACGCTCGACGATGCGATCGCAGGAGCTGCCCGGTCGTTCGTGCCGCCGCAAGGGGACGCGTGGGGCGAGGCGGCCTGGTCGCTGATCGTGCTCGTCGAGGCGGCGACCCTCGAGCCCGCGCTCGCCCGCGACGCCGTTGGCACGCCGCTCGACGCCCGGGGGCTGCTGCGGGCGTCCGCGCAGGCGCTCGTGGACGCCGGCGCGTTCCTCGACGCCGCGCGCTCGAGCGGCGACGCTCCGCCGCCAAAGCGCAAGCAAGGGGTGTGGGGCCAACCCTGCGGCGGACTGCATTGGATCGACGCGATCGCGATCGGTGTGGCACGCCTGGACGACGCCGCGGCACGGGCATCGCTTGCCCGCGCCGTCGAAACCCTCGCGTACCGCGTGCAGATCGAGGGTGCGCTCTACGACGAGTTGCGCGGTCGCGCACCCCCGCAGTTCGTGGTGCCGCTGTGGGTCCAGGAGCTGAAGTTCTTCGGACACGTGCTCGAGCTCGCCCCACGACTCGAACGCGCGGGCACGCCGCTTCGCGGCGCGGTCGTCTCGGAGGTCCGCCGCCGTCTGCTCACGGCGATCGGCGCACTCGATCGCCTCGGTGCCTTTGCTTCCGTCGACGACACCCGTCGCCAGACGCCGCAGCTGTATCGCGATCTGGTGGGCGACGCGGCCCACGCCCTCGCGGCCCTGCGACCGCCGGCTCCGCTCAACCAACCGGCGGCGGCGGGGGCTCGAGCACCCCGCCGATGACGAGCTTTGCCAGCCTCACGGCTACGTCCGGAGCTCGAGCTGCTCGCGCGTCGCCCACGCGCGCAGTAGCTCGAGGGCGCGCGGCGTGCCTGCCCGATTGCGCGGACCCTTCACCTGCACGACCGCACCGCGTCGCGGATCGACCTCGATCGTGAGCAGCGATCGCGGCTGGTCACCCTCGCCGTGCCGGCGCAGCGACCAGATCGTCGCCGCGCCGCGCTTGCACTTGTGAGCATACGTCGCGACGCAGTTGCGCATCGCGTAGCCCTCCTCGACGAGCGAGTAGCTGTCGACGATCTCGACGATCTCCCAGCGGATCGTCCGCGGCGGGAGGCAGCCGACGTCGACCTCGAACGTGAAGCCGCGCCACTTCGATGGCGTCCAGAACAAGCGTCGGTGATCGGGCCGCCGCGCGGGGCTACGGTGCCATCGCTTCGCCTCGGCGACGAGCGTCGGCAGCGTCACACCGCCCATGCTCGTGCGGTCGCGCAGCGGTCGGCGCTCGACGCCATGCGGCGTGTGGATCTCGACGGTCGCATCATGCGACGCGACGTACTCGACGAGCGGCGGCAAGTCGACGAGATCGAGCTGGGCCTCGTGGCGACACATGAGCTCGAGGATCGGCCGCCACAGCTCTTCACGGGCGAACGAACGCCCGAGCTGCGTCGCGAGTATCGCGGTGGCGAGCTCGGGGCTGCCGCCGAGGCCGAGGACCTCGGCGCGCCGCAGTGACGCCGTCACGTCGAGGTGATGCGGTCCGTGCAGCAGGACGTGCTCCATCTTCCGCGTCATCAGCAGCGGCAGCTGCAGATCGCGGAACGGCTTGCCCCGCGCGTGCGCGATGAACCAATGCCGCTGCTGACGGAGCGGCGCGGTGTCCTCGCCGAACCACACGGACGCAAGAAATCGTGACGTCGGGTAGCGCCCGAGCACGTGTCGCGCGAGCGAGTCGACAACGACGAGCGGATGCCCCTGCGCGCCCGGCCACGTGCACGGATCGCCGATGAACGCGCGGTGGAACGCCGCGAGGTTGCGCAGCGCTTCGAGCTGAACGAAGCGCCCATCGCCGGTCATCGGCGTGGACATGAGGTTCGAGCGTGCGGACACGACCGCGACGAGCCCGGAGAAGGCCGTGCGATTCCCCCCGCAGTGCCGCAGGTCGCGATGGATGTGACTGACTGCGGTGTCGAGACACCGACGATGGTGACGATGGAAAGACATGCCGGCCCCCTGGCCCGCGCAGCGGCGCGGGCAAACGAACACCTCGAGCACCACGCCGACCCACGCACCGTGGAAGGTGCAGATCGGCGAAACGTGTTCGGAGTCGCTACAGGAAGACGCGGAGCAAGGGAGTACCCTCGAAGGGCGGCAATATGATGGAGCGCGGCTGGGCTGTCAACGACGGGCGCAATGAGTGAGCTTGCCCCCGCTCTTTTGGACACCCGGGGGGAGAGACAATGTCGCGGGGAGTCCAAGCGGCGAGAAGGATTCGCAACCGGTTCACGCCGGAGTTCAACGCCGACGCAGTTCGGATGATGCAGGCGGGGACGAAGTCGGTGGCCAAGGAAGGACCTCGAGATCCGGACACGCTGCTCAGAGAAACCGCAACGTGAAGCAGGCGGCTTCCACCGCGGCGGCGTCCTGCTTGCGCGACTCTACGAGCGGTCCGCTCGTGGTCCACTTCGCGCTGCACAGGATGTCGCCGCGCTCGCTCGAGTGGACCACGTAGATCCAGCGCCGACTCGCTTCGCTGCAGGTCGCGACCTCGCGGCCGTCGCGGCGCTCGACGACCTCCTTCCCGCGGCAACGCGGCAGCTCGTGCCTCGTCGCAGCGGGACCGGAGCGCGGATCGGGACCGTGATGAAGTAGGCGAGCAACCCCTCGCCAAGCGAGCCTCCGTCGAGCATGTACACGTCACCGCCGAGCGTGTACGAACGGCGCTCTACGAAGGCCGGAACGATGATGGCCATCGGCGGCATCGATTCGATATACCCGAGCACCGTCTCTCGTGGATCCACCGGCGGTGACGGCCTTCGAACAGGCGAGCCCCACGACGCACCCTGCCAGGGCGAGGGCGACGGACAGTCGACGGTCGCGCATGCTGCGAGTGCACGCCGGGGGTTGAGACTTGTACCTGCGAGAGGCGGCCGAGGTGCGTGCGCTCAACGAGTGAAGCTCACGGCGGAGTCAAGGCGAAGACCACGACGATCGCGCGGTCGCCGGGGCGGCGGATCGTCCAGGCCTCGATCTCCTTGCGAAGACACCGGGCGCACCGGCTCGCAGGAGCGTCGCTGTCGTTGGTTTCGTCGTAGCCCTCCCACGCCGCGGTTGCGTCGGCGAGCTCGGGCTCCTCCCATGTCCAGCCGACGTCGTCGTCCCACGGGCCGCCGATCCCACCGCTTTTGCCACCGGTGCACGCGGCTGCACATACGAATGCCCCGACCAAAGCGACCTTGCGCGACATGCCCGTCCTGCTCGCCCCCGGATTGGCACAGGCTCGTGACACGGACGACCCATGCCACGGTTCCAGGGTATGTGTTCACGCTCGACTTTTTCGGGCGTGTGCGACCACTCGGGCTGGGGGATCGACGTGCGGGGTTCGCTCGTGATCAAAGCTCGGCGTGACCGCGATGGCGCTACTGCGCGGTGAACATGGTCTGCGCGGGCTCGGACGCGTTGCCCTCGGCATCGATGGCGGTCGCGACCACGACATACTCTCCCGCCACGGCGGGAACCACGGCGAGCAGGAGCTGTGCGGTGCCATTCTCCATCCCCTCGCCGCCCTGGAGGTCGACCGACGTCGTCAGCGCGGCCCCGCTCGGCGGCCGCACTTCGATGTCGAACGACTCGACGTCACCGCCTTCGTCGCGGAAAGTGACCGTCCCCGTCAGCGTCACTTGCTGCCCGACAGCGACCATCGAGTCATCGAGCGTGAACGACTGGATCGACGGCGACTCTCCCGAGTCGGGTTCGGAGCAAGCGCCAAGGGCCGTTGCGAGCAAGGCGATGCGCACGGCGATGCTGCTCCGCGTGATATTCGTCATCTGTGATCTCCTCCGTGGCGAGTGCCCCACCAACGTGTCCGGGTAGTCCACGCCAGCGACTCCTGGATGCATCGCCGGGCCCGGCAATCGCGGGCGGTGGAGGTGGAGGGGCTCTATCGAGTTGGACGGGTATGCAGCGTTCGACGAATTGGCCGGGTCGACCGCCCACGAGATCCGCAGTCTGACGGTTGGCTATCTCGGGCTCGGCGGAGTTGCTCGTCGGCGGTGCGCCCAATGACGAAGACCGCCGGCTGCTCGCGATCATCCGCCGCGCGCGGCTTTCCGGCATGGTCCTAGCGTGCGCTTCGCCTTTCCACCCGGAACCAGCCCGACGCCCGACGCGGGCACGCGCATCGTCATTGCGGCGGCGGCCCTTCGGCCAACCACACTCCGTACCCACCCTGGGAATCTGCCGCGCCAGAGATGAGGGCGAGCCCGTAATCCGGGAACAACCCCGGCTTGCCGTCGACGTTTATCGGGGAGATTTCGACCACCCCCGGATCATTGAGGTTGTTTGAGTACACGAACTCGCCCTCCCAAAAGAGCGTCACTTCGACGTCGAGCGAATGAGACGACGGCTCGACGTACAACGTGTGGAAACCCGGCTCGTCCATCCGAAAGTAGATCGCATCAACATCGTCACCGTCGTCGATCGTGCCATGACGAGTAGGGCCGCCGGGAAACACCGATCCATCTTCGCTGTCTCGGCCCGTATCCATCAACCCTTCGAAGCAGCCATACCCATCGAGCGTCACACGAAGGCAGAAGGCGGTGAGACCGACGGCAGAACATCCGCCTTCGGCAGGCTCGCACGCGACCGTGCAGACGTCCGCCTCCTCGTGCGGCGGGTCGAAACACATCCCGCTTTCGCAGTCCTCGTGTTGCTCGCACGCCTCGCCGTAAGCCGCGCAGTCAGAGCAGCCCGTCTCATTCGTGGTCGCGCTACCGTCGCCCGCGGTCGCAAGGGTCGTGCCCCCGTCGCCGGCGTCACTGCCCGACGCTGTCGGCTCCGCAGTCGTCGACGGGGATCCCGTCGGATCCGACTCACCCTCGGCGTCGCCCGTGGCGGTGGCGGTGGTGTTGGTGCTGCTGCCGCTAGCTTCGTCGGCGTTCGTCCCAACGTCGGGGGGCGCAGAAAAACAACCAGCGGCGGGGACAAGAGCAATCCAGCGATGCACGGGCGTCTCCGATTCCAGGACGCGGGGGTTCCGATCGTGTCGCAGCACCTCTCGGTGACTTTTGGCACAGATTCATGCGCGTCCACCGACACGCGATCCGGGGGTCGATCGCGTGCTAGCGCGAAAACGCCTGGGAGTGAACCCAGTTCGTCTGCTTGAACCACAGCTCCACGACCTGCTTGCTCCCCGGCTGCCCGCTGCGCTCCTGAAAGCGAAGTTGAGCGGGGACCGGAACATAGCCGCAGCTAACACTGTAGCTCGAGCAGGTCAGTGCCGCGCCCTCCGGGGCAACGAGTGAGGTTCCCGCGATCACGCCGTCGAGGCCAACTCCGCCGCTGAACCACTCGGTCTTGACCTCGCCTTGGACGAACGTTGCGGTGACCTTCGCGCCCTCGAACTTCACGATCAACTGTGGCGAGCCCGGCGCTGCGACGCCGTCGGCGGTGAACACACCCGCATGGAGCTTGGACGATGCGCGGGCGAGCACCTTCTCAAGCGCGTCGCTCGCGACGTCGAGTGCCTTGTGCGCCTTGGCGACACCCGTGCGCACGCGACCAACACTCACCACCGTGCGATAGACCGCAGCGTTGTCGAGTGCGAGCTGCAACTGCGGGACGCTGGCCACCGCGGCCGCGAGAGCTTTTGCGTAGGTCCGCGCCGCCGGTGCAGTGGACGATTCGTGGGCCAGCCGAGCGGCATCACGCAGGCGCGGAGCGTGGGTCTGCAAGGCGGCAACTTCGAAGTTTCTCAGCTCGGCGCGGGCGCTGCCGAGCAAGGCCGGAAACGGATCGCGGTTCCCCGCCGAGGGGGCGCCGGAGGCATCGGGCACAGGCGCAGGGGGAGCATCGTCGCAGGCATCGCAAACCGGAGCACCGGCGCCCTCCCAGCGCGCATCGACTGCGACGTCGAACAGGCGGGCATAGTTGCGGATGAGTCCGAGCATTCGCTCGCGCGCCGCAATGAGCTCCTCGGAGCTGTTGGCCGAGGTGACCCCCCAGATCTTGCCGCCCTGCTTCCACTCGATCTTCCAGCGCGTACAGCTCGCGCCCTTAACCTCCACGGCGGCACGCGATCCGTCGCACTGCTCGCGGACTGCGTTCACCGGGGCGGCGATCGACGCGGCGGCGTCGTCTGGCCAACTCACCGCGCGAGGTTCGGGCGCGAGCACAGCAATCACCCACACGCCCAAGGTTGAGGTCGAGATCAGCACGGGTGCATTGATCGTGGATAGATCGCAGTGCTCCGCGCAAGCCGCCCGACGTGAGTTGTGACGGGTCGCACTTCGGCGGCAGCGCGCTCCCGCTCGTCGGTCCGCAAGGTGCTGGCAATCTCGCCCCAAGAGCCGGTTGGCCCCGACGCCGAGAGATTGCGCAGCCGCCGCGGGTCCACGCCGCGGTGCGAAACGCGAGCGGAGGCCCCATCGATAGCTCGGCGCGCGGGCCCGGGGAACAGCCTACCAAGCAGTGAGAAGGGACGGCCCGTCCCTTTCCTCCGTTCGGGCACAGCCCCGCCGGAGCCTCCCTTCCCTACATCGCTGCGCTGTTTGCCTTTGTCGCGGGTGAACGCTGCGCGGTCATCCGCAACTCAGAACGTCACCGACGGACCGATGGTGAGATCGAAAAGCGCGCTCGTGGTGCTCGGAAACCACGCGCCGATGTCGATCTCGCCGTAGAGCCCGAAGTGCTTGATGATCTGATAGTGGAATCCGAACAACGCCCCCACGAAGCCGGGGCCGATCTTGACGGTGTCGATCCGCGTGTCGGTGGCCTTGGTGTTGAGCGCGACCGAGCGCGCGAGGTTCTGATCCGTCTCGCCGGCGGTTCCGAGTTGGCAGGAGCCGTTGTACGGCCACACGGCTACGCAGTTGGCCACGTCGATCTTGTTGTTGGCCGGGTTGATCGGCCCTGAAAACGGGCTCTCGATCGCGTCGGGTACGCTGTTGCCGTTGCGGTCGTTGGAGAACCCCATGTTCACGCGCAGGCGGGCGGACCCGTAACCAGCGAACCCGCCGGCGAACAGACGGAACTTCCGGTCCTCCGGCAAGAAGAAGTACTTGAACTTCACCCCGACGCCCCAAGAAAATGGCGGCTTGCGCCGGAACCCGGATGGGTTGCCTGAGCGCACGTCGAGGGCGAACGACTCGTTGGGTTTCGCGACCGGATCCTCGGTGAACACCTTGCTGCCGGACACGACCTGCAGCCGGGCGTATGCCGCGATGACGAAGTTCCTCGCCACCCGCACGCCGACTTCGGGCGCAATGTGCAGGGGTGCACTGGCGAAACCGGTGGTCACCGGATGGTGCTGGCCGCAATAGCCCGGGTCGTACGCGGCGCTCAGCGATTGCACCGTCGTCCCGAGCGGCAGGACCCCCGGGATCGCGGTGACGTCGGTGATGTTCTGCTGAAACTGGAGTTGATCGCCGGCGATTCGACCGTTGCCTGCATACCAACGCTCGATCGCGCACGCCTGCTCGCGCGCGTTGTAGGTCGTACTGCCTGCACCCGGTGTGAACTGCTGATAGGTCAACTCCGCCGAACCGCGGGCGATCCCCGCGCCAGTCCCCACCCCGAAGTTCAGGAACACACGGGGCATCTTCGTCTTGCCGGTGTGGGGCTTCTTGCGGCCAGTGTCCCCCGGCGGCTTCTCGTCCTCTTCGCCGCCGGGTCCCTTGGGCGACGTACCACCACCGCCGCCGACAGTTTCGCCGGTCGGCGATACCTTGAGCGGTCGCTCTTTGTCGCCACGATTGACGAGCTGTTTGTTGTTGGCATCAAAGGCGTAGAAGAAGTACTCGATCGAGTTGTTGGCGTGACGTGCGGCGGACAAGTTGAAGCTGCCGACGTTGCCGAACAAGTCCATCAACTCGCCGTTGAATTCCCCGCTCGAGCCAGCTGCACGCCAATACAGCACCATCTGCGCATTGTCCGGGAGCTGCACGTTGGCCTGCGCCACGAACTCCAGGTCGGCCCCGTTGGCGAACGCGGGCGGGGTATGCACGATCGGATCGTTGCCCGGGCGCTGAACCGACCGCCGAGCCTCCTCGAGCAGTTTCTGTAGCTCCGGCGAGCGCAGCTCGATCGGGAGCGTCACGTTGTAATCGGCCTGCACCGCCTGCTTGAACGCGGCCAGTGCTTGGGCCCGATTGCCGGAGTTGGAGAAGATGATGCCGCCGCGCAGCGCGTGGACGGGGGCGAGGCTGGGATCGTTGGCGAGACCCGCCCCCGCGGCCCGAGCGACCGCGCCGTCCAAGGTGGCCATCGCCGCGTCGAGATCGAGGTCGTTGAATTGGTTCTTCGCGGAGGTAAACGCGCTGCGTACCTCGTCGCGCGGACCCGCGGCCTCAACCGTGCCGGAGGCTAGGCCGGCGGCCAGGGCTGCAACGGCGATCAGCCGTGCGAGGGTCACCCGCGAGGGGGCGGTGGGAATAGGACGCGGCATCGGCAGGGCCTCTGGTCGATACGGGTGCGCCGGAAGCGTCACGGGGTGCGCTTGCAGTCGGCGTTAGAGACATTGAACTCGACGCGACGGTTGCGTGCACGGCCGTCGTTTGTGCGGTTGCTATCGATGGGGCGCTCCTCGCCGAATCCGACTGGCTCCAGGCGACCGGTCTTGACCCCCTTGCTTGTGAGGTACACGGCGACGCTGTTGGCGCGGCTCTGCGACAACTTCTTGTTGTACCTGTCCGCGCCTTTGCTATCGGTATGCCCCTCAACACGGAACCGGAGCTCCTCGGGCACCGAGTTGATCACGGTGGCAACATCGTCGAGCAGGGAGAAGCTGCGTGGATCGATGTCCCACTTATTGAACTTGAAGAACACCTTCTCTTTGATCTTGACCGAGCAACCGTCAAACTCGGCCTTCAGATCGGGGCAACCATCGTCGTCCTTGTCGCCGTCGTAGTCCTCGGGCTTGTCAGGACACTGGTCCTTGCTCTTGCACTGCTCGGCGTACTTGGCGGCAAGGTCCTTCTCCGCCACCCAAGGGTCGCAGATCTTGTCCTTGTCGTTGTCGGCGTCGGGGCAGCCGTCGTCGTCCTCGAAGTTGTCGACATCCTCGGGATCGTTGTCGCACTGATCGGGCCCGTCCAAGATGCCATCTTGGTCGTTGTCGGGGTCGGGGCAGCCATCCTCGTCTTCGAACTGATCGACGTCCTCGGCCTCGTTGCGGCAGTCTCGCTCGTCTTTCTTGTCGAGGTTGACCCACTGGCCTTGGCGGTGCTCGGCGGCATCCAATACCTTGTCACCGTC
>CADEGN010000025.1 GCA_902826865.1 uncultured Myxococcales bacterium | reverse complement strand
CGGCAGGCAATCGCGCGCTGGCGTTCGACAACAACACCTGCATCGCCTCGCCGGCCCGCGCACGCGCAGGCCGGCCCTGCGACTATGTGCTCGATGTCCCGCCTCGAACGATCGACATCTGCTCATCGCCGGCGGCCGTGCCGATCCCACTGCCCGACGTGGCGACGACGTGCGGGATCAGCCACGAGTCGTATGTGGATGGTCGCGTTCGCGTCGGGCCAACGACGCAGGTGCCGATTCAGGAGGGCCGCGCCACTCTCGCAGCCGGGACCTACACCGTGGAGTGGGACACGGTGGTCCCCACCGATAGCCCAGTCGGTGTGGTACCACGGCGCGTCGGCAAGCAGTTCACCCAGCAGATCACGGTCCGTGTGAACGCAGCCGCGTGCTGCACGTCTTGTCTGCAGTCGCTCAGCCTATCGAACGCGTCGGATTCCTATGACGGAGTCAGCGGCGAGCTGATCGCTGCACCGCTGCCAGACGGGGAGGAGGGACTCGTTCCGCTTTCCGAGGAAGCGGTGGTGCTGGATGTCGCGCTCGACGTCTCGTTGTCAGAGCCTCCGCTGGCCACGTGCACGCTCGCGAACGACGGTGACGACGATGTGGCGGCGAGTGAGTTGTCCGATGCCCTCGGTGGTGGAGACGGCGACGACATGTTGACCGGCCGCGCAGGTGATGATGTCCTGCATGGCGACGCCGGCGCCGACGCGCTCTTTGGGGATGCGGGCGCGGACGCGCTTTGGGCTGGCGACGACGATGATCTCGTGCAGGCAGGTGCCGATGACGATGCCGCGTACGGGGGCAACGGCGACGACCTGCTGCACGGCGAGGACGGGAACGACACGCTCGTGGGTGGCCCGGGCACCGACGAGGTGTTTGGCGGTGCCGGCGACGACACGCTCGTCATCACCGACATTTGTGAGCTCGCGGCGCTGGAGGTTTACGACGGTGGCGCCGGTAACGACGTGCTCCTGGTTCCAGAGGGCCTCGATGGCGCGGCTCTGGCAGCGCTGTCGATCGTGGTGGTCGGCGTCGAGCAGATCACGACCGTGCCAGCCGGCGTGTATCCGATGAGCACCTGCGCGCCGCAACCGGGGGAACCATGAGGCGCCTCGTACTCCCACTGCTGGCGGCCGCCGGATGTTCGGACGACGTCGTGCCGCTCCCCGAGCTTCCACCGGCGCTGGACATCGCCGCGCGTGTCACCACGATCCACGACCACGGCTGTGCGCGGATGCTCGACGACCGTCTTGCGTGTTGGAAAGAAGACGTGCAAGCCTGTCGACCCGAGGAGCGGAATCCGGCGCAGCTCGTGGCCAGCGAGGTCCGTGGCGTGAGCATGGGTTGGCTTTCGACCTGCGCAGTTTTCCACGGTGGGGTGAAATGCTGGGGCGAGGGCAATGAGTTCGGCGTGCTCGGTCAGGGCGACACACTCGCTCGCGGCAGCTTGGCTGCACCGGAGCCGCCGATCGACGAGATTCCATTCGTCGATCTCGGGACGGATGTGCCGGTTCGGGCGGTGGTGCCGGACACGATGGCCTGCGTGCTGTTCGAGGATGGCCGGATGAAGTGTTGGGGTGGAAGCGAAGCGGGAGTGCCCGGCGTGAGCAGCGAGCCGCTTGGGGACGAGCCGGGAGAGATGGGAGCGGCGTTGCCATACGTCGATCTCGGCAAGGGTGCGCGCGTCGTCAACTTCGACCTCTCCGGGGGAACCGCGTGCGCCGTGCTCGACGATGGCCGCCTCAAGTGTTGGGGGGAGAACAATGACCAAGGCCGCCTGGGCCTCGGCGACACCCGCGATCGCGGCTACCTGCCCGACGAGATGGGCGACGCGTTGCCGGCCGTCGATCTCGGGAGTGATGTTCGTGTGATCGATGTTGCGGTCGGGACAGCCCATGCGTGCGCCGTGCTCGAGGGCGGGCGCGTGAAGTGCTGGGGTCGCAATCACGAGATCCACGATCCCGCTCCCGAGCCAGGAAAGCCGACGATCGTTGGTGCTGGTCGCCTCGGCTACGCCGACGTCTGGCACCGAGGCGCGGTTCCTGCGGACATGGGCGACAATCTCCCGTTCGTCGACCTGGGTCGCGGTGCACGGGCCGTTGCCGTGGACGCCGGGGTCTCGCATAGCTGCGCTATCCTCGACAACGGGAAGCTGAAGTGTTGGGGCGGTGGGCTCGAACACCCCGGGGTTTTCGAGAACCTCGGCGATGAACCCGGCGAGATGGGCGACGCCCTTCCAGTCTATGACTTCGGCGGCGGTCGGGTGATCGGATACTCCTCGAAGCACGCGAGTCGGTGTGCCATGCTCGACAGCGGTGAGCCCCGCTGCTGGGGCGCATCGGCGGAACTCGAGTGCCCACCGATCCTGCCGGAGTAGGCAATGGGCCGCCGTTCGTACCTGTCGATCGCGGTGGTCGGCGTCGAGCAGATCACGACCGTGCGGGCCGACGTGTATCCGATGAGCAGCTGCGTGCCGCAGCTGGGGGAACCATGAGGCGCCTCGTACTCCCACTGCTGGCGGCCGCCGGATGTGCGGACGACGTCGTGCCGCTCCCCGAGCTCCCACCGGCGCTGGACATCGCCGCGCGGGTCACCACGATCCACAGCCACGGCTGTGCGCGGATGCTCGACGACCGCCTTGCGTGCTGGAGCGAGGTGGTCCTCGGCTGTCGACCCGAGGAGCGGAATCCGGCGCAGCTCGTGGCCAGCGATGTCCGTGGCGTAAGCATGGGTTGGCTTTCGACCTGCGCAGTTTTCCACGGTGGGGTGAAATGCTGGGGCGAGGGCAATGAGTTCGGCGTGCTCGGTCAGGGCGACACACTCGCTCGCGGCAGCTTGGCTGCACCGGAGCCGCCGATCGACGAGATTCCATTCGTCGATCTCGGGACGGATGTGCCGGTTCGGGCGGTGGTGCCGGACACGATGGCCTGCGTGCTGTTCGAGGATGGCCGGATGAAGTGTTGGGGTGGAAGCGAAGCGGGAGTGCCCGGCGTGAGCAGCGAGCCGCTTGGGGACGAGCCGGGAGAGATGGGAGCGGCGTTGCCATACGTCGATCTCGGCAAGGGTGCGCGCGTCGTCAACTTCGACCTCTCCGGGGGAACCGCGTGCGCCGTGCTCGACGATGGCCGCCTCAAGTGTTGGGGGGAGAACAATGACCAAGGCCGCCTGGGCCTCGGCGACACCCGCGATCGCGGCTACCTGCCCGACGAGATGGGCGACGCGTTGCCGGCCGTCGATCTCGGGAGTGATGTTCGTGTGATCGATGTTGCGGTCGGGACAGCCCATGCGTGCGCCGTGCTCGAGGGCGGGCGCGTAGGCACTCGTCACCATCTGCGTAGCTCTCGCCCATCAACACGTAGGCAGCGATGTCGGCGAACGATTCTCCGTAGCCACCCCCCCACCACCAAAACGCGACAGTAGCGGGTCGCATAGCCCCGCGGTCGCAGCGGTTGTCCCGTCGCTGTCTTCGACGGACCACCACACTGTCGGCGCAAGGCGACGTCGAGGGCGACCCAGCTTCTTGCCAGGCCGCTGCCCGAGGGAATGACATTGAGCCAAGTCTGGCCGATGCCGAGCTTGTAGGAAAGCGCATGGGCCAGCTCGTGGGCAAGCGCCCAGCGAAACCCGTGTCGGCGCGCCTCACCGATCACGACCTGGCCGGGATCGTATTGCTGCTGCTAAGCGTCGAAGGCGTCGAGGTGGCGCTTGGGGACGATGAACACGTCGTGGGGAGGGCGATCGGGATTCGTGGCCCCACGCGCCTGCATCGGATAGCCACACGTCGGCCTACTATTGAGCCCACACGCGTCCGCCTCATCGCGCTCGAGGAGCTTGACGACGAAACCCCACCGACCGAGCGGGCCAATTCGCTGCTCGTAGCGCCCAGCGACGTCGAGAAGATCTCGGCGTCCGTCGTCCGTCCACGAGCCTCCAGCCGGATGCCTCGAAGCGACTCCATGCGCGCGGGCAGCCTACCCAATTCGGCGCAGCATGGACGTAGGGAGCCTGGCACCGCGCTGGTGAGGCCCTTGCGCAGGCCCGCGCAGCGCCACGCCCGGGACGCCGGCATGGAAACCGACCCGATTTTCCCCGCGTCCGGCGGCCCACGGCGACTCTTGCTATGGTGGGATGTGAATGCAACGACCAAGCGTCATCGCCTGGGGCATTGCCGCGCTCACCGCCTGCGCGAGCGGTCAGAGCGGCGACGCGAACGCAGTCGATGAAACGGGCGCGGACGCCAGCGGGACGGCAGCATCCGTCGGTGATCACGAGGGCTCGAGCGCCGCTTCGCTCGATGGCACCGACACAAACGAACCCGGAGCCTGCGGCAACGGTGTCGTCGATAGCCCCGCCGAGTACTGCGACGATGGGCCGATGAACTCCGATAGCGCCCCCGATGCTTGTCGCACCGATTGCCGCCTACCGCGTTGCAGCGACGGTGTGACCGATCCGAGCCTCGGTGAGGAGTGCGACGACGGACAGAACAACTCCAACCAGCCCAACTCGTGCAGAGCCACGTGTGTACTGCCGCGCTGTGGCGACGGCGTCGCCGATCTCAGCGAGGCCTGCGACGACGGCAACGAGGCGTGGGGCGACACCTGCTACGCGTGCGACAACTACTACTATTTCATCCTCAACTCAGCGGATCTCGCGGGCCGCGGCGACGTTTCCATCATCCGCACCACCCGCGACAGCGATCCGGTTGAGATCGTCGGTGGTGATCCGAGCTATAACGGCATCCGCCAACTTGCACTCGCGCCCGCTGGCGCGGCCCTCTATGCTCTGCAGTCGAGCGCGAACACCCACCGCGTGCTTTCATTCGACCCCGTCGACGGAACGCTCATGCAGTCGGTCGACATTGGCGCGAGCGTCCTCGGGTACGAGCCCACCCCGTACGCACTCGCGCGCGCCAGCGATGGGCTGCTCTATGTCGCCCTCGCGGGCCTGGGCATCACGCGGCTCGTGGCGGTCGATCCTGGTGATGCGACGGTGGTCGAGGCGGTCAACCTGCCCGGAGTCGCGGTCGCCGACATGGCTGCGGACGACACTGGGCACGTCTTTATCTCCACCGGCGCCGTGGACAACAGCGTCCTGCGCGTGGACCTTGCCGGCGGCGTGCCGACATATTTTCTCACCGGGTTGGCGGCGCCGATCGGCCTCACATTCGATCCGGTGCAGCAACAGCTGTGGGTCGCCAACAACCCCGCGGGCGCCCCTGTGCAAGTTGTCCGCGCCAGCGTGTCCGGGGTCGTGACCCCGTACTCGGTCGCCGGCACCGACATCGCGCCCTACGTGCGCGGGCTCGCCATCGACACCGGTCAAGTCGTGCTCGCGACGGAGCGTGAACTCGATCGGGTCGTCGCCGTCCAGAATTTCGACGCGGTTCAGGACATTTTCACCGACATGGTCGTGGCGCCCACCGATATCGAGATTCTCGCGATGAACCCGTGACGCTGCCGGCGCCAGGTGAGATCCTTCGTCCGCCATGCCAATGCCCCATCGGGCTGATCTCATCGCCGCATTCACCATCGTCGCCACCGCCTTGGCCGGCGTCGAGGCGGTGTTTTACGGTGGCGACATCACGACGGCGGCGCTGGCATTCGGCGCCGGGGCATGCCTCGGGCTGGTGCACGGCGTCGCCTGGACGGCGGTCGTCCAACTGCCCGCCTCACTCCGGGCCCCATGGCCACGCCGGCTCCAGGCGGTCGTTGCCCTCGCGATCGCAGCGATGCTCGCGGCGTCACTCGGCGCGTTCACCAAGCTTGGCACGCGCGGCGGGACCATGGCGATCGTTGCGCTCGGCCTGAGCGCGCTGGTCGGCGTCGGCGTCTTCGGACTGTGTAACGCCTTCGCACCCCGCGATCGCGACGTCCCCTCGTCGCGCGCCGCCTACGCAGCCGCGGGACTGCTGCTCGCCGCGATCGTCTTGAGCTGGATCGATCGCACGGTACAAGTCGGGCTGTACCCGAGCGCCCATGGGGCCCTGCGCGCGGGGAGCCTGGCGACCGCCGCGTTTGCGGTGCGACTGCTTGGTCACAGGGTCCTCACGCGCACGCGCGAGGGCATCGCGATCATCGTGGGGATCGCCGTCGCCGCGTTCCCGTTTGTGGCACTCGACGGGGCGACAACGCCCACGCGCGCCGCACTGTGGCGCTCGGTTTTTGCCGCCGAGGGCATCGCGTTGGCGCGGCGCCTCACCGATCGCGACGGTGATGGCAGCTCGGGCCTACTCGGCGGCGGTGATTGCCGGCCCGGCGACCCCGACGTCCACCCGGGGGCAGTCGAGATCCCCAGCAACGGTATCGATGACGACTGCATCGGCGGAGACGCCAGGCCGGCGCGAATCGATCTCGCGGTGGTGCCAGTGCCCGACGCTCCGGCACCGCGATCGATCCTGCTGGTGACCATCGAGACCCTACGCCGCGATCACCTCGGCCTCTATGGCTACGCCCGCGACACGTCGCCGGGGCTCGACCGCTGGGCCGAGCAAGCCCGCGTGTTCGAGCGCGCGTTCACGGCGGGTGCGTGGACATCGATCGCGATCCCGTCGCTCTTGCGAGGGGTCAACGCCCGCCGACTGACGTGGGCTCCGTTCGCCGAGACGGACCGCGGACGGCTTATCCCGCGCGAGCAAGAAATCGCGCTCGCCGAGGGCGAACACGGGGTTCAGGTGTTCATGCTTCCGCGGGCGGGGCCGCCGTCGGTGGCGTGGTGGTTGCAGCGACGTGGTATGGCCACCGCCGCCATCGTCGACGATCGCTTCTCCGAGCTGCTCGATCCAGCGACCGGGGTGGCGGCCGGGTTCGACGTTTTCGTCGACGCGGATCAGATCAGCGGGCGCGACCCCGACGACAAAGTCGTCGACCTCGCACTCGCGACCATGCGGGACCTCCCGCGCGATCGCCCATTCTTCCTGTGGGTGCACCTATTCGGGCCCCACTCGCCGAACACCGAGCACCCCGGCGTCGAGAGATTCGGCGACGATCTCGTCGCCGGTTACGACCACGAGATCCGCTTCGTCGACGCGCAGCTCGATCGCCTGCTCGAAGGCGTGCTTGCGCGAGCACCGGATGCGGCATGGATCGTCACCGCCGACCATGGGGAGCGCCTCCTCGCAGGCGACCGAATGCACGGCTTCGATCTCGGCCCGGATGTCATCGCGATTCCGCTCGTCGTGGGGGGCACCGGCATCCCCGCCGGGCGCGACGATCGCCTCGCCAGCGCCATCGACATCGCGCCGACCATCCTCTCCCTCACGGAGACTCCTGGGCCGCCGTACCTCGATGGGATGGACTTGCTCGGCGCCCCCCTTGGCGATCGATGGATCCTCGTCGACACGTGGCATCGCAACTTCGACGGCGCGGTGCTGCTCGATCAGGTCGGGATCACCGACGGCAACGTCGAGATGGTGCTCGAGCTGACGAGGAACGCCTGGGGCCTCGCGGATCTCGACGACCCCGCGCGAACGCCGACAGAGATCGCAGATGCGATCGACGACGCCGCCCTGGCCGCGAGGATCCGCGACTACCTCAGCGCTCCACCGATCGATATCGGGGCGTGATCGCTATTCGTCGGCGCCCGCAAGTCGACGCAGCACCGAGGCGGGATACACCCCGACCAGCACACCGTTGCCCGCGGCCGGGCGACCGCTGCGGATCTCGAGGCTCGCGGCGCCGGCCTTCTTCAACGACGTAACAGGGTCATCCGACCCGGAGAGCAGTGCGGCCACGAGGTCGAGGTTGGGCGCATGTCCAACGCAGAGGATGCTCGCTTCGGATCGGCCGCGAAGGACCTCCACGAGCTTGCTCGGATCTGCCATGGGCACCAGCGCATCGGTGATCTCGAGCGGGATCTCGGTGCCGAATGCCGTGAGGGCGATCTCAGCCGTCTGCCGCGCTCGCACGTACGGACTGGCGAGTATGAGCGTGGGGAGCTCGATCACACGGCGCAGTCCCCTCGCGGCCAGCTCGGTGCGCCCGCGTCCCTTCTCGGTGAGGAATCGTTCGGGGTCGGTGGGGCACGCCGGATCGGTAGGATCGATGGCGATGCCGTGGCGCAGCAGATGGACCCACACGAGGCCTTTAGGGTAACGCGAAAGCGGGGCGCGCGACAGGGGCCCGTGGCGGCGTTCTCGCGTTGCGGGATTTCGCGGTGGGCTGCTAGTGTCCCCGCCGGTGGTGGACACCAGCGCCCCACAACTCGTCGCAGTCGATCTTGGGTCGAACAGCTTCCATATGGTCATCGCGCGGCTCACCAGTGGGCAGCTGACGATCATCGACCGCATGCGCGAACGTGTTCAGTTAGCCTCGGGCCTCGACGAGCACAACAACCTCGGCGGCGACGCCCAGGAGCGGGGCCTCGATTGCCTGAGGCGCTTTGGTCAACGCGTTGCCGGGTCGGGGCCAGTTCGCGTCAGGGCCGTGGGCACCAACACCCTGCGACGAGCCCGCAACGCCAAGGAGTTTCTGCGCAAGGCGAAGGACGCGCTCGGGCATCCGGTCGAGGTCATTTCCGGTCGAGAAGAGGCACGGCTCATCTATGTTGGGGTGGCGCACACCCACGGCGGTCGCCCGGGGCGCCGACTCGTCATCGACATCGGCGGCGGAAGCACCGAGGTGATCCTCGGCGAAGGGTTCGCGACCAAACGAACCGACAGCCTTCATATGGGGTGCATCGGTTACTCGAATCGGTTTTTCGCGGACGGGCGATTGCGCCGAGAGAGCTTCCGCGAGGCCATCACGGCGGCTCGTGTAGAGCTCGAAACGATCGAACACGAGTTTCGCAAGATCGGTTGGGCGACCGCGATCGGTTCGTCGGGCACGATTCTCGCCGTCGACCAGATCCTGCGCGCGAATGGCTGGGGGGACGCGATCACACGCGAGGGGCTCCGCAGCCTCCGAAACGCCATGATCGACGTCGGCCGAACCAGCAAACTCTCGCTGGCCGGATTGCCCGCCGACCGCGTGGACGTGCTGCCGGGGGGCCTCGCCATCCTCTACGGCGCGTTCAAGAGCCTGAAGATCGAGCGCATGTCCGCGGCCGCCGGTGCCCTACGCGAGGGCCTCCTCTATGACACGTTGGGGCGGCTCAGCCACGAGGACGTGCGCGCGCGATCGGTCGACTGGATGTCCGAGCGATACGGGGTCGATCGTGCCCAGGCGGCACGGGTCGAAACGACGGTACTCGCCCTCTTCGACCAGGTTCGCGCGCCGTGGGACTTGGACGATCCGGAGCTCCGACTCGTGCTTTCGTGGGCGGCGCGGCTGCATGAAGTCGGCCTGTCGCTCAGTTACTCCGGCTACCACGCGCACGGCGCGTACATCATCGGCAACGCCGACGTTCCGGGTTTCTCGCGTGAGCAGCAGAGGTACCTCGCCGCCTTGGTCGGGGCCCATCGCCGCC
Organism: uncultured Myxococcales bacterium; assembly: GCA_902826865.1. Classification (GTDB taxonomy): domain Bacteria; phylum Myxococcota_A; class Polyangia; order Nannocystales; family Nannocystaceae; genus Xiheibacterium. The sequence continues at coordinate 36,050 of CADEGN010000025.1, read as the reverse complement.
GCCTCCGCCCCGAGCGAGTTGGGGAGCTGCGCGCACTCGGAGGCATCCATGCGGTGCGGCTCGCCGTGCTGATGCGGCTCGCCGCGACGCTGATGCGCGGGCGCGATCCGGACCAAGACATCTCGGTGGTCGTCAAGGTCGCGGGTCCGGTGATCGAGCTCCGCTTCGCCGACGGATGGCTGGCCGCGCACCCCATGACCGCGGCCGATCTGCGCAATGAGCAGTCGTTTCTTGCCTCTGACGGCTTCGAACTCCGCGCGCGGTAGCTGGGCCTAGTCCAACGGAACTCGCAGCGACGTTCGCTGCCAGCGGATGCGGTCGCTTTCGCCGAGGATGGCGGAGGGGGAACACCACCCGCGCACCCTGTACGACTCCGGTGCGTCCGGCCGCCACATTGCCTTCGTCACCACGCGCGACAATGGACGGTTTGGAGCGCAACGACGTGCCCGCACAACTGCAGTGCTCGCGCATGTCCCTCGTATCTTGTGGGACGAGCACCCGCCGATGCGCACCATCGCGCGTCCAGAGCGCGAGCATCAGCACGAAATTTTCTTTGCTCGGACGATGCACGGGGCTAAGGTGAATGCTGGCCAAGTGGCCACCGGTGTCATGTCGCTCTCCGACCCAATGGACCGCGCGTGCTTGAGCGGGAGCTCCCCGAGCCTCGGACACTATTTCTTCTTCGCCAACGAGCAGCGTGTTTCGGTGCGACTGCGCGTTTGCCTGGGAACGCTCGAAGTCGGTGTCGTGGACGTCAAGGACGGCGAGCCCGTCCACGCCGAACTTCCTGGGGCGACCGGCGACCGAGCCCTGGAGCTGCTCGCACGCCTTCGTCGGGTCGAGATCTCCTGCGAACGACTGCCCGAGGTCCCCGTCCTCGATGTCCGCCACCCCTGGACCGAGGCGTTCGGAACCGTCGAGGCGCCGGACGATTCGATCGCCGCCCACATCCGTGGGCAATTTGCCGAGGCCACGCGTCCAAACCTCGAGGTCGTCCACTCGAAGGGATCGACCGCCACCGTCGACGACGCGCCGCTGAAGCAGGCGATCCGCGAGATCCGTGCCCTGCCGGGATCCGTCGGCGCCGCGATCGTCGATGGCGACGCGGGTGTCGTCCTGCATGGCGGCGGCGACTCGGCCGACTTCGAAGTCGCGGCCGCGGCGATGTTGGACGTGCTCGAGGGGCAGCGACGTGGGATCGGGGCGCTTGGCCTTGACGACGCAGTCGAGTCCATCGTCGCAACCCTGGGAACCCAGTACCACCTCATCTTGCCGCTCGATCGACGTGCTTCGATCTACTGCTACGTCGTGCTCCGGCGCGACGAGGCCAACCTCGGGGTCGCACTGCAGCTACTGCGGACGCTCCCCGCCCAAGTCGGATCAATTTTCAACGGAGGTACTCCATCATGACGCGCCGCCCCGGGATCACCTCTAGCCTGCATTTGCCCACCGGAGTCCTGACGATGCAAACGGAGATCGTCGGCAACCCGCCGGAGTTCGTGACCGTCATCGACGTCGGGGGACGGATCATGCGGACGTTTCGCAATCCTTGCCGCGTGGACGAATCCGGCGACGTGCAGCGCGTTGTGAGTCGCGTTCACGCCGAACTCATGCGCCGCTTCGTCGGGAACGCGCGCTCCCGCGTAAAACCCGCGGTCGACAACGATACGGCTGCCCAGTTGTTTATCCTCGCGCTGGAAGCCCATGCAAAAGGCGACACCGACGGCGCCCGCGCGCTGCTGCTGAGCGTCGCCGACTTGCTCCCGGACAACGCCACCGTGCGCAGGAACCTCGCCACGTTCAGCGAGTCACCGTGCGCGTAGTCCACGGCGTTCCGGCCTGGTGCCACGCCTATCTCGCGCCGATCGTCGCGCTCAGGGCGAGATCGATCTCGAGGTCGGACCCGCTGACCTCGTTGGGCGCGCAGGTCGCCATGCCGTCGGATACGTCGACGTCGACCACGAGGTCACCCGGGCTCGGCGACGGGGCCGCAGCGTTGGCATTCCCGTCGTCGTCGAGAAACACGCGCACGTCATAGGTGCCGTTCGCTAGGTTCATGATCGTGAAGTCGACCACGAGCGACGGGTCGGATACGTCGGCGTTCGCGACGACGGCAAAGCCAGCCAGCGCAGCGGTGGCTTCGCATCCCGAAAACGCGCCGACGTACAGGGTCCCGATACCGTCATTGCCCTCGGCGATCGCGGCACCCTCGTCGCGGTGGACGTGGCCGACGAGCGCGTGAAGCTCCGCCGGCCCATCGCTGCCACCGCTTGAACTCGCGCTTGAACTCGCGTCGGCACTGGCCCCCTTGGAGCTGGCGCCGTCCTCCCCCGTCGAAACCCCGGTGCTGCCCTCCCCGGCGGCCATGCCGCTTGTTTCGCTTCCTGCTGAGTTGCTTCCAGCCTCGGTTTCCCCGCCGGCAGTGTCGTCGCCCCCAGAACACGCTGTCAGGAGAAACGAGCCGATGACGGTGACAATCGACCACTTCGAAATGAATCGCATGAACGGAGAAATACGTTGGCACCTGCCGCGGGTCCAACGCGTATGGCTCATGGTGGCCATCAAGCCGGCGCATGGCGTCGCCTGTGCGCCGCTTTATCTCGCGCGCTCGTTGCCCGTGATCGCTTGCACAAACTACGCAAGCGCTTGCGTGATCGTTCGCGAGGACCGACCGATCGCGACGATGCGCCGTTGCTCGACGAAAGCGACAACCCGCTCGCCAAATGCGGGCAGCCATCCGCTCGCGAACCGGGGGGATTTCACCTTGGCCGCCCCACGGACCCAAGCCCAACTCAGGGCACGGGGCCGATGGCGCGGCCGAAGCGATGTGAGGATCACAGGGTACAAGGGGCCCCGTGCTCGGCGAATGACTGACGTGGGCCCGATAAGACGCGGGCCGTTCTGCAAGCCAGCCTGCCATTTGGGCAGGGCCTGGCGGCGGCCCCACTACCCCAACGGCCCGGTGGCTCCGGGGGACGATCCGATGGTATCGCTCCGTCGTAGGATACGGGTCGCGGGCCCCGAATCGTTGATCTGGGTCCGTGAACCATCCACCCGCCTGTGGCAACTACCTTTCTAGGCCCCGACCGTTCCGTGTCTGTACCGGACCAAACCGACGCCGCCCACGCCACACCCCCGGCTGTTGCCGACGGGGCCCTCGACATCGAGGCGCTCTATCGCAACCACCGCGGGCGGGCGCTCCAACTCGCGCGCGCCTACCTGCACGACGAAGAGGACGCTCGCGACGCGGTCCAGGAGGCGTTCGTCAAGGCGAAGCGAGCGAGCGACACGTTTACGGGCCAGGCCCAGGCCCACACCTGGTTGTGTCGAATCGTGGTGAACGTCTGCCTCGATATGCGCCGACGACGGCGTAGGCGGCCTGAACTGAGCGTGGACGACGTCGAGAGCGTGGCGTGGTGCGCGAGCACCGAGGAGTCTCCAGCGGCTGCGCTCGAGCGGCGCGAGCTGTCGAAGACGCTTGAAGAAGGCCTCTCACGCCTGAGCCCGCACCATCGCTCCACGATGCTCCTGCGCGAGCTCTCCGGCCTCGAGTACAGGGAAATCGCAGCGATCGAAGGCTGCCCCCCGGGCACGATCATGAGCCGGCTGTTCCACGCTCGCAGGCGCATGCGGCGGTGGATTACGCGGCGCGACCGCAGCTTTCGCTCGCTCGCTGCCTAACCATCAGTCCCGGCCCGAGAAGGCAGTCATCGTCCGTCGGGCCGGATGGGCGCTTGTATTAACGCGGGTGAGACGGCCCAGCGACCAGAGGCCCCGCAACGAGAACCGCCCTACCGGCGCCCGGGCGGCAGGATCGCGTACGGCTCCGTGCGCCGCCCCGGAGCCACGGGACGGGCGCGGCAAGAGCCAGCGCGGACAGTGGGCCGCGCGGCCGCGTCTTCGACCTCGAGCAGGTCGGAAATCGCAAGCACGCGCGTCGCCTCGCGCACGAGCTCGGCGGCGACGGGCTTGGGACGATCGCTGAGCTCGACCTCGAGCTCCCGAAGCGGCTCATCGCCGGGGAGAAAGCGGAGCGCACGGCGCACGAACGCCCGCGCCAAATCGCGCTGCTCGGGTTGGTTGCCCAGGGTGCGGATCGCCAGCAGCCGCAGGACGTACGCCGCGCGCTCCCGATGACCGAGCAGCGCGAATGCCTCGGCCATCCCTGCGATCGCGTCCGTGTCGCCTGGATTGCGGCGCAGCACCTCACGGATCGCCGCCACCGCCCGGTGGAGATCGCGGCCTTCGAGGTGTGCGCGAATTGACACCCGCATGGCGAAGACGCTGGTCGGATCGACGGAGAGCGCTCGATAGCACATCTCGCGCGCACGCTCGGGATCGCGAGCGTGAAGCGCTTGGTCGGCCAACTCCGCATAGTGTTGCGCGGCCAGTTCACCTCGGCCTGCGATCGCTGCGAGGTCGGCAGCACAACGCAATCGCACTGGGTTCGGGTCAGCCGCGAGCGCCGCCTCGGCAGCGAAGCTCGCCTGCGCCCAGCGCCCGGCGGCGTACTCGTCTCCAACCAACCCGTCGAAGGTGGCCGCGGCGGCATCACCCTGCCCGAGCCGCTGCTGCAAGTCGCCGATGTGCCAGCGAACCACCGGGTCGCGATCGACGCGTGCCAGCCGCGCTTGGATCGCCAACGCGCGCTGGAGATCCCCGCGTTGCTCGCACAGCATGGCGGCGGTCCGGTACATCGCCGTTGCCTGCGCAGCTTGACCGGTCGATACGAACCAGTCCGCGTGCATCAATTGGGCATCGACGTCGGACGCTTGCGTCGGCAGGGGTGCTGGCGCGGCGGGCATTCGCAATCCTCAGCCCGTGAAAGACACCAGGAAGCACCCCCTTGTCCAGCCCCCCGCGTAACTCGTTGGCTCACGCTGCTACGGCGCCAGATCTTTGTGAACCGATCATGGGCGACGCTCACCGCGGCATGCGCGGAGACGACCGCGCTCCCCAGAAGCGCGCCTATCGGCTAGGCGGCGCCTGCGGTGTCAACTGGAGCTCGACGCGATTCCCATCACGCTCCACAACCACGGTGATGGCGACGTCCGGCTTCATCTCCGCGAACGCCGCCATGTAGTCGTCGACGTTGTGCACGTCCCGCTCGCCGAGGCGCTGGATCACATCGCCCTTGCGCAGCCCGGCCTTTTCGGCGGCACCGCCGGCGCGAACGCCCTCGAGCCGCACGCCATCCACCCTGGCGGCATAGTCTGGAACCGTGCCCAGCGACGCGCGAAATCCTCCGCGCCTCGGGCTCGGCCGCGTCTGGGCGACGTAGTCGGGCACCAGCTTGCGCGCCAGCACTTCCTTCACCAGGCGCTCGCTAAACAGCGCAACTGCGACCGCCCCATCGACGTTGATCTTCGCGAGGTCATCGCTGGGTTTGTGGTAGTCCTCGTGCGCGCCCGTGAACATGTGCAACACGGGAACCTCGGCCCCGTAGAAGCTGCTGTGATCGGAGGGCCCGTAGCCGCCTTCTCCCGTGCGCACCACGAGATCGGCCTTGGTCGCGGCGATGAGCTCGGCCCACGCCTTCGAGGTGCCTACCCCGTCGACGATCAGCCCGTCCGGCCCGAGCCGACCGACCATGTCGAAGTTCAGCATGGCTGCGATGCGCTCGCGTTCGGCCGCCGCGAGGCCCTCGACGTAGTGCTTCGAGCCGAGCAGCCCCATCTCCTCGGCGCCGAACGCCAGACAACGGATCTCGAACGGCCGCGCTTTGGCGTCGAGCCTGGCCAGAGCCGCACACAGCTCGAGCATCACGGCGACGCCCGAGGCGTTGTCGTCGGCGCCATTGTGGATCTCGCGCCGATCTGGTGCGAGCGACGACGCGTTGCCGAAACCGAGGTGGTCCATATGGGCGCCCACCACGAGGATCGGCGCGTTGGCGCCGGGGCCGGGGAGCTTGCCGACGATATTCGCGGTCGCGACCTGCACCCGCTCCACGGGTGTCTGAAGCGTGCCCATCTTTGAGCTGCGCGCGCCGGGGCGCACGGCCTCGGCATCGTCGGCACGGCCTCGGCTGAGCACACGGACCAACTGCTGGGTGCCCGCCTTGCCGACGAACACCGCCGGCAACCCGAGGTCGCGAGCTTCGCCATGGTTGGGCAGCGGAACCTCCGCCGATGGATCCCATAGGATGAACCCGACCGCGCCGTGATCGCGGGCTGCGATCGCCTTCGACTGGGCACGTCGCTCCGCCTCGCCGATACGCGGATCGTCGGGACCACCCGCGCGGGCCACCACGATCGAACCCTTCACCTTCCGCGCGAGGCCGCGGTAATCGCCGCCACCTTGCCCCTTTGGGATCCCGAAGCCGACGTAGACCAGACGCGCGACGACGGGCCCCGAAGCCTTGGTGTCCGCGGAGAACGGCACCGGCCTATGGGGGACGATCAGGCCCGATACGTCGAGCAGTGTCTCGGTCCCGGCATAGACGCGCACGCCGTCGACGATCTCGAAGCTCTGGCGAAACCCGTTCGCCAAGCCCGGCTCGAGCTTCGCGGCCATCATGGCCTTCTCGACGTACGTCTGTACGCGGGTATCCGCTGCTGTGCCGGGCGCGCGCCCCTCCTGGGCATCCGCCGCGAGAAACGCGATGTGGGATCGCACCGCTTGCGCCGAGATCGCCGGCGCGGCCGCGGGCCGCTCAGATTGGGCTTTCGCCGGTTGTAACGGGGACGGCGAAACGGTGCGGGTTGGCTTGGGTCCGCAGGCTGTGGCGAGCACGATCGGGACCAGGAGCGCGTAGACCGGACGCATGGCGCGACGAAGGTAGCACCGCGGCCGCCACCGCACGCAAGGGGGCCGGTAGAGCCCCTACCCCCGAGGCATTCGTAGGCGATCGAGCAGCGGCGCCGCGCCGTCGTAACGATCGGAGAGCCGGCGCATGGCTTCGACGTTGCCACGTACAATCGCGGTGACCAGGTCGGCATAGCGACGCCCCTCGGCGTCGGCCTTGAGCTGCTCCACGGCCACGTCGAACGCCTCCATCGCCAGGTCGTGACGATCGAGCACCCAGGCCAACGCGCCAGCCTCGTCGCCCCCGGACTCCCGAGCTCGCGTGGCAACGAGGTTTGGGTCGGCAAGCTCGCCACCCACGACACGATCGCGATGCCAGGATCCGAGGTCGTTGGCAAAGATGATCACGTCGCGCGCGGCATGCCGCGCCCGGAGGGCGGCATCAGCCAAGGGGCGCGAAACCTCGAGGTCGAGGAGCACCAACCAAACATCGACGTACGGGTCGATGAATGCGTTGCGGCGCCGCAAATCGAGATGCCGAGAGAAATCGATGGCCGCGAAGTCGATTGTCAGCTCTTCGACAATCGCCGCCATCCATATGCGCAGCGAGCTAAGAAAGCGCGCCCGATTGGTGGCGCGGGCCTGGTTAAGCTCGACGAATTCAGCGAGAAAAGCGTCGAGGGCCGGCAGACCGCTGGGCTCGAGGACGTCGCCGGCGGTCGCCACTGCCCGCGAGATGAGCGAGCCGGGCGCATCATCGAGGTGGAAGAACAGAGATGTAAGCTCCGCGGCCACCGCAAGCCGGCGACGCCCGGCGCCCGCGGGAGCGCACAACTCCACGTAGGTTGCGATGGCCACAGCTTGGCGCTCAGATGTGCCGGCCGCGACAGCGTGACGAGCGCCCCACTCGCGAACGTACGCGACCAAGAGCGGCCCGTGAAGGTCCACATCTTCGTCCGAAAAAGAGCCGTGGGAACTGATGCTCATTCGTTGCTCCGAAATCCCAGCGGATAATCCGACAGCGCTGGGTCGCCTACGTTATGATGGAAGGATGCCGGGGCACGTCATGGCTCGCGACAGTACGGTCGTCGTCGTCGTCAGCGGCGAGTACGACGCGGCGAGAGCGGCCGCCACTGTCAAGGACATCGTCGTCGGGGACCGGCGCATCGAACTCATCGTCGACCTCACCGGCATCCAGAGTTTCAGCCGTGGAGCCCGTGAAGTCTGGCAGAGCTACTTTCGTACCCATGCGAAAGCGGTGCACACGCTTACGATCGTCGGCGGCACGCCGCTCTCGCGCATGGCGAGTGCGGCCGTGTGTTTGTACGCCGGCATTCGCATGCGCACCGCCAAGGAACTCGGCGAAGTGTTCCAGGTGGAAGCTCGCCAAGAGGCCTAGGGGCGCACGCCTCAACCGACCTCCGCGAGGATCGCCGTCGCCCAATCCGTGCCGAACAGCCCGCTCGTTGTGGTATCGGGCCCGAGAGCGCGGATTGCCAGGGTGGTCGACAGCAGTGGGCCGCCGAAGTGCACCGGCAGATCGCTGGATGTCGTGCCGAGGGTGTAGAGACAATCGAAACTCGTCCACCCACCGACCGGATCCTGAGTTGCGAGGAGGCGGCGCAGCTCCGGGGTTGCATCGAGCTCGGCGTTGCGGGCCGCGATGGCACGCAGCGCGGCGTTGAGCGGCCGTTCCGGACCGAATGCTCCCGGCGCATCGCCTCGGCGGAGCTCGATCGCCTCGCGGAGAGCCGCCTGGGCGCCGAACGGAGAAAAGACCATTGGGAATCGAGAAACCAGCTCGGAGAAGAAGCATAGAAATGCGTCGGGAGCGGGGTAGTAGCGGCATCCCGCTCGCCACTCACCACTCAGAAGGTACCCAACGACATAAAGGACGTTGGCACCGACGATCTGGGCGGCCGTTCCGCGCCCAAGCACCGGCACCTCCGATCCCGCGACGAACTCGCGCAGCGCAATGATCTCCTGCGGATCCCGTAGTCCAAGGGCAAGCTCGTAGAGGACCGGCCACAGCGCATTGGCTACGACTGCCGGATTGTTCTTGCGCCCGCGGTCGGTCGCGCGGCCCTGCACTTCGTGGTCGTCCAAGTAGACCTTGAACACGTTCCGCCGCAACGGGCCATTGTCTTTTCCGTGGCTGCGATTCCGATCCGCCGCAACGTCCTCGACCGCCGCACTGCGCAGGATCGCGCCCGTTATCCGTCGCAAGTCGCGGATACCCGCATCGCTGCCGAGATCTAGGTCGCCGCACGCGATACGGGCCCGGGCGGCCATCGCGGTGCAATCGATATCGCAGGCGAATCGCAGCGAAGTGAAAAAGTGGTAGAGACCGCCGGCATCCGAATTAGCGAATGTCCGCAGCAGGGTTTCGGCGAGCCTCCGCAGCTCGGGATGTGCGCTCCCGCCCAGGTGCGCGGCGAAGAGCATGTTGGAAAACAGCTCGGGCTCGAGCGGAAACCCGAGCTTCTCCCGCACCGCCGCCGCTAGCTCCAGCCACGGATCGCCCGCGGACGCGTCTTGCTCCACGAGGTGGCCGTCCATCACAGCGTAGAGCTCGATTGGATTGTCACCGTTCGGATCGGTTGCGAGGGTCGCCTGGATGCCGACGTTGCGGCCGTCGGTGGCGCGGCGCTCCGCTAGCCGCTGCGCCCAGATCCACGAGATCGCGCGCTCGTGGGACTTCGCAACTTGAAGCGCGAATTCGGCATCAAGACCCGCAGCCGCCGCGACGCCTCCGCGCATCGCAATATCGAGTGACACGATCTGCCGGGACACACCTCACCACCTTCCTTGGTTGGCCAACCTCATTTCGGCTGGCTTCACCACACGTAGACTAGAACTCGGTCTGCGCAAGTCGAGATTGGCCGACTTGCCACACCTCGGCCCAGAAGCCACGATCTCGCGACCACTACGCCCACGCGGGGGCCTCGACCGCCGTTCCAGCGCAGCCGACGCTCAAATGCGTCGCGTCAAATCGGCCAGTGCGTGTCGCGAATCGGACGCGGTTCAATGAGCAGCTGCCTCGTCGATGCGGGCAAGAAATCGAGGTGCGCCAGTCCCCCGATTTTACCCGGTTGTGAAACGCGACGAGCCGAGCAGGTGCGGATTTGACCCCGCCGTGGCGGCACTCACCCACCGGCCGCGAAGGCCTCGATCATCGCCCGCAGTTCATCGGGAATCGGCAACCCGCGTCGGTAACCCGCGCTCGTCGGATCGAGGTTCATCAACGCGACAACGGTGCGGCCAGTGACGCGAACGTCGTCGTCGGCCTCGCTGCCGCGGACGACGTAGCACAGCTCGACAGACGAGCGACCGACCTTGCCCACGCGAAGCTCGACCGTCACGGTTTCGCCCAACCCCGTTGGTTTGCGAAAGTCGGCTTCCGTGTGAACCGAGGGGAAGCCGATCTTCCTCCGCGTAATTGCTTCAGCGTACGGCAGCCCCAGCCGCGCGCCAAACCATGACTCCATCGCGGCATGGAACATCTCGAAGAAGCGCGGAAAGTACACGATCCCGGCCGCATCACAGTGTCCCCAGCCCACCGTGATTCGCTCGGCGTGGACGGCCTTTGGCGGCCCTGCTCCGATCATCGAAGTGGCAGTGTATGCTGCGCCTATGTCGCCCGTCGAGTACGAGCCCCTAGACGGCATCGCACGCCTGACCCTGCAGGCCCCGCCGGCCAACTGTTACTCCTACGAGATGATGCAAGCCCTCGACGCCGCGATCCTGCGCGCGCGCTTCGACGCATCCATCCACGCCATCGTCATCCGCGGGGCCGGCGAGAAGTTCTTCTGCGCCGGGGCGGACATCGCGATGCTGCGCGGGGCGGATCCCTATTTCAAGTACAACTTCTGCCTCCACGCCAACGAGACCCTACTGCGGCTGGAGCAGACGCCCAAACTGGTGGTCGCCGCCATCGATGGACACTGCGTCGGTGGAGGTCTTGAGGTTGCGCTCGCCGCCGACCTCCGCGTGGCCCGCCGCGGCTCGGGTAAGTGCGGCCTCCCCGAGGTTCGACTCGGTGTGTTGCCGGGCACCGGCGGCACCCAACGCATGGTCCGCGCGATCGGCAAAGCCAAGGCGATCGAACTCATGGCAACCGGCGACACCTTCGATTTCGAGCGCGCGCACGCGCTCGGACTCGTGAATCAGGTTTGGGACGATCCCGATGGCGAGACCTTTCACGCCCACGTCCTGGCCTGGGTCCGCGAGTTTGTCCCGCCACGAGCCCCCTCTCGCGCGGTCGGTTTCATCAAGCGCGCCTGCCAAACCGGGGCAGAAGTGGGTATCCACGAGGGCCTCGCGCTTGAGCGCGAGCTTCAGCAGCGGCTGTTCGAGGGCGACGATGCCGCGGAGGGTCTCGCCGCCTACCTCGACAAACGACCGCCGGCCTTCCGCGGCGCCTGAGGGCAGGATGAGATCGGCATTGGCTCCCGATCGCGATCAAGCAGGCATGGTGCCGTGATCGCAAACGACGCCGACACGGTCATACCGGCGGGAGGTGATTCCCTCGATACGGCTGCGATCACCGAAGCCGGCGGGGTATCCGGCCCGCGAGCGGCCCGCCACGAGCTGATGCGCGGCAGCTCCATGGGTCGCTTCATCGTGCTCGACTTCCTCGGCGCCGGTGGGATGGGCGCCGTGTACAGCGCATACGATCCCGAGCTCGATCGAAAGGTCGCGCTGAAGCTGGTACCCGTCGACACCGGGACGGGGAGCCAACGTTCGCCCTCCGCCACCCGCTTGCTGCGGGAGGCTCAGTCGATGGCCCAGCTGTCCCATCCAAACGTCGTGGCGATCTACGACGTTGGCTCGGTGCCTGGTTCTGTGTATCTCGCGATGGAGAACATTCAGGGACGTACGCTAACGGCGTGGCTGGCGGAGGCCCCACGAACGCTGCGGCAGATCCTGCCGACGTTCATCGGCGCTGGCCGTGGGCTGGCGGCTGCGCACGCCGTGGGCCTCGTCCACCGCGACTTCAAGCCCGACAACGTCATGGTGGGAGATGACGGTCGTGTGCGCGTGCTCGACTTCGGGCTCGCGCGCCCGACGGATTCGCAGGCAGGGCCGTTGGGCGAGGGCAGCTCCGGCGGCAGTTGGTCCCCGGCGAGCCACCTCGAGCTGCGACTCACGGCACCCGGCACTGTGATGGGCACGCCCTATTATATGGCGCCAGAGCAGCATCTCGGGCGCCCGACCGACGCGCGCTGCGACATCTACGCGTTTTGCGTGACGCTCTGGGAAGCGGTGTACCGCAAACACCCGTTTCGTGGTGGCTCGCTCCCCGACCTCGCGCGCAACGTCATCGCCGGAGCGATCGACGAGCCGCCGCGCGGTGCTGGGGTGCCGCGTTGGCTGCGAGCTGTGTTGCTACGCGGCCTCGCGCCGGATCCGAATCAGCGGTTTTCGTCGATGCAGGAGGTGCTCGCACCCCTCGAGCGCGACCGCACCCGTCGCGTGCGATTCATCGCCGGAGGTGCCGCAATGGCGGCCGCCATCCTCGGCACGACGATCGCGATGCGACACGTCACCTCCGAAGCGCGCTGCGACGACACAGACGATCGACGAGCCGGCGTTTGGGATGACAACCGGAAGGACCAGATCGCCGCAGCGTTTGCCGAGGAAGGCAAAACCTACGCCGAGGCGAGCTGGCGGAGCGTCGAGCGAACCCTCAACGCCTACGCCGACGGCGTCGCCGAGATGCGACGCGAAGCCTGCGAGGCCACCAGAATCCTCGGCACCCAGTCGGACGAGATCCTCGGGCTGAGGATCAAATGCCTCGACCGCCGCTGGCAGCGTTTCGGCATGCTGAGCGAGCTCTTGGCCCAAGGCGGCACCCAAACGCTACTACGCGCCGCGGATGCCGCCCAAGCCCTGCCAAGCTTAGAGCCCTGCGCGGACATCGAAGGGCTGCTTGCTGAGGTCCCGCCAGCCGACGACCCGGAGGTGCGCACACGGGTCGAGGAGATCCGCGCCGAGAACGAGCGTATCGAGATGTCTGGGATCGCCGGCAAGTACGACGACCTGGCCGCGCGCGTCGCCGAGAGTGTCACGGCGGCCCGAGCAACCGAGTACCCGCCCGTCGTAGCTGAGACGTTGCTGATGCAAGGGGTGGTGCTTCACAACGCCGGCAACGTTGAGCCTGCCGCCGCCGCGCTCGAGGAGGCGCTTCAGAGCGCACAGACGGTGGGCTACGATCGAATCATCGCCACCGCAGCGACCACCCTTGTGACCCTCGAAGCCCATGGACGCAACCGCTTCGACGTCGCGCACGTTTATGCCGCGCTCGCCGATGGCGTGATTCAACGTATGGGTGACAAACCGCGCCTGCGGATGAAGCTCGAGGCCGATCGTGGGAAGCTGGCCACCTTGCAGAGCCAGCGGAGCGTGGCAATCGAGCACTACCAGCGCGCTGCGAAGCTCGCCGACGAAGTCGGGCTCTCAGGCTCCGAGTTACTCGCGATCCTCAATCCTCTCAGCGTCGAGCTTATCGGCGCGGGCCGCCTCGAAGAGGCTGGTCGGGTGTTGGACCACGCGCGTCGCGTCGTCGACGAGGACGTCGGCCCGGCGCATCCGAACGCCGCGCTGCTTCTCACCGCGACGGCACGCTTGCGCCACCTGGAAGGAAAAGACGAGGATTCACTCGCCCTCGACCAGCAGGCGTACGAGGTGATCGTCGCCAGCCTCGGTCCAAACCATGTCAACGCAGCGGCCGTGGCGAACTCGATCGGGCTGACCTACACCCACCTCGGCCGTGATTCTGAAGCCCGGAAGTTCTTCGCCGACGTGGCCGCGGTGCTCGAAAAGACGCTCGGCGGCGAGAACCTCGCGCTCGCCGCATCGCTGACAAACCTCGGCCTGGCCGATGTACGGCTGGGGCAGCCGATGGGGGGCGCGACCCACCTGCGCCGCGCCCTGTCGATCCGCGAAGCAAAGCTCGGCAAGAACGCAGCGCCCGTCGCTGAGAGCTTGCACAGCCTCGGCTACGCGCTTGCAGCCGCGGGTGCGTACGCCGAAGCCGATCAACATTTTCGCCTGGCCATCGACGCATTCGAGCGAAACGGACAGACCGCGAGCGCGGCGTACCCATGGCTCGGTCTCGGCAAGAGCCTGCTTGACCAAGGGCGAACGGCGCACGCAGTCGCAGCGCTCGAGCGCGGACTCGCGCAGGCAACCGACGACGAACCAGGTCCGGGCGAGCGCGGCGATGGTCGGTTCGCGCTCGCCCGCGCGCTCGCCCGCGAAAGTCCGCAGTCGCCCAGGATCGCCGAGCTCACGCAGGGGGCCCAAGCCGACTACGAGCGCGCCGGCCACGAGCGCGACCGCGAGCGTGACGCCCTCACAAGCTGGCTGGCGGCCCCGCGCTGAGGCGACGACCGCGCCGCGAGAATCGGCTGGGCCACGGGAACCCAATCGGGCGCGGCCGTGTGTCACCCTGGACGGCGAATGGACCCCGGTGCGCCCCAACGCTTCGCGGCCAGCCGCGGAGCCCCTGCGGACGAGGCCGATCTCATCGCGCGGGCGAGCGGAGGGGATGCGACGGCCTATCGCCGCTTGATCGAGCGCTACGAGCGAATGGTGTTCGCCCAACTGCGGGCGATCCTCGCGCCGTCGGGCCGCGGCGACGCGGTCGAAGATCTCGCCCAAGACACCTTCGTCCGCGCCCTGCGAGCTCTGCCTCGATTTCGTCTCGATCGCGGGGCCAAGTTCTCGACTTGGCTCGTCACCATCGCGACTCGGCTGGCGCTCAACGAACTGCGGCGAACTGCGTGGGTGGTGGGCACGGTCGACACGGTGATGGACGATGTCGATGGCGGGAACGATCCGAGCAGCCAGTCTCGGATTGTGGGCCGCGGGGTCGCGGCCGCGATCGCTTCGCTGTCACCGCCCATGCGTGCCGCGTTCCTGCTGCGCGAGCTTCACGGGTTTGAGTACGCAGAAATCGCCGAAGCCCTGGATGTCGACCTCGGAACCGTCAAGTCGCGGCTCGCCCGCGCACGGCAACGGTTACGCGAGGCCCTTGCCGACGATGCTCCCCGCTCGATCGGACACGAGGAAATATGACGATGCACCACGACGATGCCCACGCGGATGCTACGCTGCGGAATTGGTTTGCCTCCCTGGAGGCAGACGTCCCGGAGGATTTCGCCGATTCCGTGATCTCGCGGATCGAGCGCGACGACGCGGCCGCAACCCGAGCGGCGCTTGCACGGCGCGGCGGCGGTCCCCGCATGGGTTTTTGCCTCGTCTCCGCGCTGGCCGCTGCTGTCGTGGCCGCGCTGGTCGGTCGCGGACTGCTTGGCGGCGAAGCAGCCGCGCCTCCGGGAGCACCTAGCCCCGTTGTCGCGTGGGCAAGCGATCCCACCCTCACCGAGCTGCGCGAGCAGGCGGTTGCCACACTCCGCGCGCAGTGCACCCCGTGTCACGACGGGACGCATCCAGAGGCAGTCGCGGCTGCTGTCAAGGTGCTCGACGTCAGCGATCCGCATTGGTACGCGGCGATGTCCGAGCACGACCTCGATGTTGCAGCCGCGAGCGTCGACGACGATGCGCGCTCGCAGTTCGGCGCCTATGTCTCGGCCGAGCTCGCAGCGCGACGCCGTGGGGCGATCGACCTCGGGATCTGATCTGAGCCGGCGCCCGTGGCCAATCGCCGCCACTGCCCCACCCGCGCTCTTCCCGCTGCGCCGTCAGGACGTCCTCAGGCTGCGCGCGCCCACGAGCCGATGTTCTTTGCGGGCGGACGACAACCAGCACTACTCGACAAGAAAACTCCGCGCTCGCGCGTTCTCGCTCGAGTGGTACCGGGCGTCCGCAGCTGCGGCGAGGCGGGCTAGACTAACCCGTCGCATGCGGCGCGTCGGTCCAACCAGCGTGGGCACAATCGCCGTGGCCCTCGCGTTCGCGTGGGTCCCTCAGGTTGACGCATCGCCAATCGGCGCGACCCCACCACGTGCCGACGCCGATGAGCCGCTTCCACCCCAGGCGGCGGTCGAAACCGCAGCGCCGCCCCGCTCGGATCACTCGGCCGATGATCCTCTCCCGCCCGCCAATCCCCGCACCGATGCCGACGACGCGGCTGCGATCGACGCGGCTGCCACCGTCTTGATCGAACGCGGGCGAGCCGCCGAGGTCAGCAATGACCCCGGCCTTGCTGCGGAACAGTGGGAGCTTGCCTACGAACTCCTGGGCTCGCTTCCGGGACGCACGCTCGAGCGCAATCGCCTTGGCATCGATCTCGCCCGCGCCCATATCTTCGCCAATGCGATCGACAACGACGCGACGCACCTCCGCCGCGCGCGCGACATCCTGCATGCCACGCTCGCGCGGGCGCGCAGCAGCGAGTTGCCGCGCAACGCCGTCGAGCGGGCGCAAATCGACGATGCAATGCTGCTACTCGACGTGATCCACAGTCGCCAGCCCGAACGCGCCCAGGTCGCGCGGCCGATGCCACCGGCCGCGGTGAAGCAGCGTGAGCCCGCCCGTCTCGACAAACCCGATGTCGACGGCATGGTGATCGGCGGTGGAGTCGGCCTGGGCTTGGCGGTGGTGGCCTTCGCAGCCGGCGCGGGCCTACGTAGCGACGCGCGCGTCGCGGGGGCAGACACGTACGGCGACTACGACCGCAGGCTCGCACAGCGTCATCGGGCTTCGACGGCCGCATTCGCGATCGGCGGTTTGCTCCTGGCCGGCGGCGCGGCAACCCTCGCCGCCGGGCTCGTGCTGCGGCGGCGGATTCGAGCGGCGCCGAGCTTCGCCACCGACGGGGGCGGAGTCGTCATCGAGGGCCGGTTCTAGACTGTCACCGCCGAACTGGGTGAGAGCGTCAGCGCCGCAGCGCGAACGGAAGAAAGTCCGTCACGCCGGGGTCCACACCGACCTGCTTGAGCAACGTCGTGACCTGGCCGCGGTGATGCGTCTGATGATTGAACAAATGCGATACGGCGATCCACATCGGGTGGGCCCGGGTTTCCCCCGTGGTGGTGGCGTAGCGCAGCTCATCACCGAGGTCGAGGTCGGCGAGATCTTCGACCCAAGCGATGATCACCTGATCGGTGTCAATCCGACTCGCGGTCAGCTCGGCAAAGCTGCGGGCGACCGGAACATCAAGCCCCTGGATCTCGTAGACGAGTTCGGCCTCCTCGAGCGCCGGAAACGAATACCCACTATCGCGAAACCGGCCCAGCCAGATGCGATCCGCGAGCAAGATATGGTTGAGTGTGCCCTCGATCGACCGGAAAAACGCGCCGACGTCCCGGCGCCGGACCTCGTCGGACAACGTGCCAGCGAGGTCGTAGAGCTGGCGGTTGAACCGAGCGTTGTAGCTGGCGAAAGCGCGGTAGTGGTCGACGAGCCCGACGGTAGCCATGGGTGACTTGAGAGTAGCAGGCCATCACCACGGCGCCTGCGGCGGCACTGCGGATCAGCTCGGGGCTCGCCCGTGCCACTACGGGAGCTCCAACACGAATACAGCCCCCCGCGCGCCATCCGACCGTCCGGTGACGAAACACCGGCCGCCGTGCCGCCGAGCAACCTCGGCGACGATCGCAAGCCCGAGCCCCTTGCCGCGAACGGCTCGATCGGCCTGCTCGAACGCGTCGAAGATCCGCTCCCGCGCATCGTCCGGGACGCCGGGCCCGTGATCGGCCACCCAAACCCGCCACCCCCCCTCGTAGCGTTGGAGGATGACTTCGACGCTCCCACCCTCGTGGGAGAACTTGATCGCGTTATCTAGCAGATTGTCGAGGGCCTGGCGCAGCATCGTGCGAGCGAACGCGCTTTGAGCTTGGCGGACGGCCTCGAGCTCGATCACGATCCCGCGCTCCTCGGCGATGGCGCGCGCGGCGTCCACAGCATCGCGGACCACCTCGGCAAGATCGCCGGGTGCAAGCTCGAGCGGTGCACCTCGCAGGGCGGCCATGTCGAGCAGACGCGACGCCAGCTCGGTAAGGCGGTCGACCTCGCCGCGGAGGTCCGCCAGCACATGCTCCAACTGCGCAGCATCGCGTTGACGTCGCAGGGCCACATCGATCCCGGCGCGCATGGCGGTCAGCGGCGTGCGCAGCTCGTGGGCGGCATCGGCCAAGAGTCGATCCTGGGCCTCCCGGGCCGCCGACAGCCGCAGGGTGGTCACCGCGACCGCGTCACGAAGGGTGCCGATGACGTCGCGGTGGCGATCAGGAGCCGGGATCGAGCCGAGATCGCCGGCGTGCAGGCGCTGCATGTGATCCGCAATGGCCGTGACGCGACGCGTCAACGACCGCGCATGGGCGATCTGAACCGCCGCGAGCATCAGCATCACCGCCGCGACCGCAACCGACGTGAACTGCCAGTAGACGCGCACCGCCGAGTCGTGGGTCTCCAGCGAAGCCGCCAGCCACAACCCGTGCGGCGTCCCTGCCGGAGAACGCACCTGCATCTGCAGCACACGGTGGGGACCAGCGTCGATGGTCGCGTCGCCGAGATCGGGCTCGGTGCCGAGGCCCGTCGGATCGAGCCGCGCAGGGACACCCGCCCCGGCCGGGTAGCGAACGATGAGCTCGCCATCGGCGCCATAGAGCGCGCCAAGCGGCGCGAACTCTCGCACGCGCGAGTCGAGGGGCGATTCGACCAAGTGCAGGTGCGGTGCGTCGGCACGATCGAACAGCGAGACCGCCTCGACCGCAGCCTGAGCCAGAAGCGCGCGATCGATCTCGCGGTGAAGGATGCGATCGAGCGCGACACCGCCGGCGATGAGCGCCGCGAGAAGCAACGCCGCCGGAAGTACGGCGCCTACCAGCAAGAGCCGAGTCCCAAGCTGCATCGACTCAACCCTCGTCGACCTGGAGGCGAAACCCGACACCGCGCACGGCTTTGATCCCCGTCCGGGTGCTGGCAATCCTGGCTAGCTTGCCGCGAAGGTAGCCGACGTAAACATCGAGCACGTTGGGATCCCCATCGTAGTTCGTGCCCCACACCGCGGCGATGAGGTGGCTGCGCGAAAGCACGTCACCAACGTGGGCAAAGAACTCCTGACAAAGCGCGTACTCGCGCGGCGTCAAGGCGATGTGGGCGTCACCGCAGACAAGGGTGCGACGCCGTCCGTCGAGCTGGACGTCGCCCGCGCTGCGCAGCTCGATCTGTCCGCTGCCACGGCGATGGAGGGCTTCGAGCCGGGCGAGAAGCTCGGAAAAATCGAACGGCTTGACGAGGTAGTCGTCCGCACCCGCTTTCAGCCCGGCGACGCGTTCCCCCACCTGGCCGCGAGCGGTGAGCATGAGCACCGGGGTGCGCAGCCCGGACTCTCGCCATTGCCGCAGCACGGCGAGCCCGTCGACGTCCGGCAGCATCCAATCGAGCACGATCACGTCGTAGTCGATGTCGCGGGCCTGTTGGGTCGCCGCGCGTCCGGCGGTGCACAGATCGACCTGATGCCCCTCTTCGGTCAAACCGCGCCGGACGATCTCGGCCACGCGGGGTTCGTCTTCGACGAGCAGCAGCTTCACGGCTAGGCCCCGGCGAGGGACCGGCGCCGGCCGAACCATCGCGCACCCAAATGGTACAACGCCGGCAACACCAAGAGGGTGAGTAGCGTTGAGGTACCGAGGCCGCCCACCACCACGGTCGCGAGCGGGCGCTGGACCTCGGCGCCCACGCCGGTTGCCGCCGCCATCGGGATGAAACCGAGGGCGGCGACCAACGCTGTCATGACGACGGGACGCAGTCGCTGCCGCGCCGCCTGCATCATCGCCTCGGTTGCGCTCTTGCCTTCGCGTTGGAGCTGACGCACCCCCGAAAGCAGGACAACGCCGTTGAGCACCGCGATCCCCGACAACGCGATGAAGCCCACCGCCGCGGAGATCGACATCGGCATGCCGCGAATCGCCAACGCCATGACACCACCGACCCCAGCAAATGGCACGTTGAGGAAGATGAGTACCGCCGGCCCCGCGGCGCGAAACAACGCCACCAGGAGGACGATGATGCCGACCATAACCAGCGGCACGATCACGGCCATCCGCTCCCTGGCCTCCTGAAGGGTCTCAAACTGGCCTCCGTAGTGCACCCGCTGGCCGCGTGGAACCACCCCCGCCGACTCGATCCGCGCACGGACGTCTGCAACCACTTCGCCGAGACTCCGGCCGCGAACGTTGAAGCCCACTACGACCCGTCGCTGCGCGTTGTGACGGTTAACCAGGGCGGGCGTCGGCGACATGACGACGTCAGCGATCCGCGACAGCGGCACCATCCCGCCAGCCGGCGTGACGACCTGGGTCGATGCCAGTGTCGCCGCGGTCGCGTCGGTGCCGAGGCGCAGGCGAATCGGGATCTGCACCGGTCCATCCCAGGTCGTGCCCACCTCGACGCCGGCCCTGACAGCACGGACGATGTCGAGGATCTGCGCGGCATCAATGCCAAGCTGGGCGGCGTCGAGGAGTCGCGGCCGTACGTCGAGCACGGGCACCGACGGAGGAGTCATGATGCGAACGTCGTGCGCGCCTTCGACGGCGACCGCGATCCCGGTGACTTTCTCCGCCGTAGCATAGAGTTCGGCCAGATTCTCGCCGTAGATCTCCGCAGTGACGTCGGTGACGGATCCGCCGATCAGCTCGTTGAAGCGCATCTGGATCGGCTGCGTGAACCCAAGCGCAGCACCGGGCGCCTCGCGCCCGAGCGCAGCTTCGATCTCCGCGATGAGCGCGTCTCGATCGAGGCCAGGGCGCCATAGCTCCCGCGGCGCGAGTTCGACGAACACATCGGCCATCTCGAGCCCCATGATGTCGGTCGCCACCGCGGGGCTGCCGATGCGAGAAACCACGCTCTCAACCTCAGGAGCGGCTGCGCGCACGATCTGCTCCAGGCGCGTACCGTCCTCGACCGCGCGATCGAGCGAGATGTCCGGCGCGCGCGTCGTCTGAATCACTAGATCTCCCTCGTCGAGCTGGGGCACAAACGCCGATCCGAGGCGCAGATACACGGCGATGCCGGCGGCGAGCAAGCCGACTGCCGGCACCACAATCGCGAGGGGCCAGCGAGCGGCCAGCTCAAGCACGGGCGCGTAGGCCCGCTGAAGAATCCGCACGAGCAGCGGATCACGGCGGGGCACGTGGCTTGATCGCAACCACGCGGCGGAGACGGCCGGCACCCAGACAAGCGCCAATCCCAACGCGGTTAGCAGCGCGAACACGACCGTGAGCGCCATGGGTCGGAACATTCTTCCGTCCACGCCGACAAGCGCGAGAATCGGCACGTAGACGAGAACGATGATCGCCACTGAGAAGGCCATCGGGGCGGCGACATGTCCCATCGCCGCCGCGATTGTCGCCCGTCGCAACGACGGCTCGTCACGATCGCGAATCGTCGACAATTCGTGAAAGGCACGCTCGACCATCACGACGGCACCGTCCACCAGGAGTCCGAAGTCGATGGCTCCCAGGCTCATGAGATTGCCGGGAACACCCAGCATCACCATGGCCGCCACCGCACCCAGCATCGACAACGGGATCACCGACGCGACGACGATACCCGCGCGAAACGACCCGAGTAGGGCCACCAACACGACGATCACCAACGCCGCGCCCTCGGCCAGGTTCTTGCCGACGGTACGCAACGTCGCCAGCACGAGGTCGCTGCGATCGTAGATGACGTCGATGTGGACATCCTCCGGCAAGACCGCTACCAGTTGATCCATGCGCGCATGCACGCGGCCGAGCACCTCGAGCGCGTTGGCGTGGAGCGCCATCTGGAGCATCACGTAGACGAGTTCGCCGCCACCATCGCCGGTGGCGGCACCGATCCGCGGCAGATCCCCCCAAACAACGTGAGCGACATCCGCGACGCGAATAATCCGCTCGTGCCCCTGCGGATCACCGTGACGCACGATCGCGGCCCCGAGATCCACCGGTCCCTTCGGCCACACCACGCTGCGCAACAGTGCCTGCCCTCCGCCCGCTGGGATCGACGCCCCGGCCGCCGCCCCGGTCGCGCGTTCGAGCGCGAGCTGGAGCTCCGCCATGCCCACGCGATTTTTCGCCAGCTTGCGCGCGTCGGCACGAACCTCAAGCGCGCGCCGACGCCCTCCCCAGGTATTGGACTCGACCACGCCCTCAACGCTGCGCACCAGGGGCGCCACCCGAAATTCGGCGAGCTCGAGCAGTTCGGCCTGCGAGCGGTTGGGCGACGAGAGGGTGAGATGAAACACCTCGCCGAGGCCGCCGGTGTACGGACCGAGCTGAGGCGGATCCACGCCGTCGGGAAGCTCGGCGGCGAGGTTGCCGATGCGTTCTTGAACCTGCTGCCGCGCACGCCACGGATCGACGTCGTCGTCGAACACCACCGTCACGGATGAAATGCCGAAGCGCGACAGACTACGCTGCTCAACCACGCCCGAGAGGCCTCCCACGGAGGTCTCGACCCGGCGCGTCACCAGGCGCTCGACTTCCTCCGGCGTGAGTCCGGGCGCCGCCGTGAGCACGATGACTTGGTTGCTGGTGATGTCGGGCAACGCGTCGAGCTGGAGACGCTGTACGCCCATCACGGCCAGCGCTGCCAACACGATGACGACGACGATCACCGCGACGCGATGGGCGATCGCGCCGTGGACGAGCCGCGCGACCGCGTTCATTCGTCCTCCACCGGAGTAGTCCAGGCGGCACCGTCGCCGGCGATCTGCTCACCAATGGTGAGCTCGCCGCGGACGAGCGCTGAACTACCCGAGCGGCCGACGACGTCCACCGCGACCGGCCGCGCACCCTCGCCGTCGCGAACGAATACGACCATGCGCCCGTCTTGCCAGGCGATCGCGCGCTCTGGCACCTGCATCGCACCGCCCTCGACCGCATGGATGAGCACGTGACCGCGCACGCCATGGGGTAAACGCGTAGGCGTGGTCGGGTCGAACCAAAGCCGAAGACTGCCGTCGCTCGGGTCGACGCTGGTGGCCGCCGGTGTCGGGGAGAGCTCGATCTGGCGGCCGTCGGGCATGGCGAAGCGCAACGCGGCCCCCGGGGGCAACGCCTGCGTGGCGTGGACTTCGATGCGTGCGTCCGACTCGCGTGCGATCGACACCAGCGGACCGCTAGCACCGTCGTGCATCTCGCCAACCACGGCCTCGATCGCGGTGACGACCCCATCGCTCGGCGCGCGCAGGCGCAACAGCCCACGCTCGTACACGGCCGAGCGCTCGCCGATCCCCGCGCCGGCGATGATCGCCTGGGCTTCGCGCCGCTGGGCCTCGAGGTCGGCCAAGCCGGCGCGGAGCTCGAAAAGCTCGCGGCCCCCGACGAGTCCCTCGTTGCGCAACGACTCGAGCTGCCCGAGCCGCTTGTTCTGAAGCTCGATTCTGACGCCCGCCGACGCGAGGACGGCCTGGGCGCGAACGAGCTCCGGTACGAGCACATCGACGAGCACATCACCGGTGTGGACCTCACTGCCCACGCGCGTGTGGATCGCGACGACTTTGCTTGGATAGGTCACCGCGACCTGCGAGCGCGAACTTGCATCCCCCACCACCTCTGCGGCCAGCTCGGTCAGGCTCGGGTCGCTCGGAGCAACGACGGCGACCCACGGACTGCGTGCAGAGCTCTCATGGGCGGTGTCCGCCACGGGTGGCGGCGACCACGGCTCGGTGCATCCGGCCAGCAGGCCGCATGTGATCATCGCCGCGCGGATCATCGTGCAGCCTCGAATTCGGCGAGGATCAGCCAGGTTTCCAGCCGCGTCCACGTCCTCGCCCCTTCGGCGGCGGCCAACGCATTTTCGGCCGCCAGCACGCGGCGGCGGGCCGTGAACAACTCGAACACGGTGCCCTCCCCGGCCGCGCGCGCCTTCTCGTGGGCGACCGCGGCGGCCCGTAGCTCGGGCAGCAAGGCAGAGCGAAGGTTGTCGACTACGACCTGGGTATGGTGAAGATCATGCAGCGTAGTTGCGAGCCGCGCCGACAGGCCGCGCTGCGCATCGGCAGCGTTGGCCTCGAGCTCGCGCGCAGCGGTGAGGATTTCGCCGTGTTGACGCGCGCCGGCACCCCGCGTGGGTAGCGACAGTGCGACGATCCCGTAGGCAAGGAGACCATTGCGTTCATCGCGGTCGACCTGGCCACCCAAGGTGAGTTGGCTGCCGCGATTTTGCGCGCGGCTCTCAACTGCGGACGCGCGCTTGGCCACCGCCGCGAGACGCAGCGCTTGAATCTCAGGCAGCGTTTCGACGGCGGCGAAGCGGCGAGCGATCTCCGTCTCGTCGGGCAGCACCGGCGCCGGGGCAGCACCGGCCGCCTGGAGCGGCCGCCACGGATCCTCGCCGACGTCGCGCGCGAGCAACAGGCCTAGATCGTGGACGCGCCCTTCGAGCTCAAGTTGCCGCGAACGGACCTCGGCCGCGTAGGCCCGCGCCTCGGCAACGTCGGGCGCCAGCACCAACTCCGCCTTGAACGCCGCCACGGCCCGCGCGACCCACTCGGCCGCGACCCCTCCCTCATTGCGGGCGATCTCTAGCTCGCGCTGGGCGGTGTGCAGATCGATCCACGTGCGTGCGACGTCCAGTCGATGATTCAGTTGGCGTGCCCGCAGATCGGCCGCCACCACAGCACGTTCGGCCTTGGCAGCGCCGCCGCGCGCAGCCCGGAGGCGCGCGAGGCTCCAGGTCTGCGTGACCATCACCTGGGGCGTGAACGCCTGAGCATCGCTCGGCAACAACCGCACGCCCGGCTGCAACCAGATCTGCGGCTGGGCGATCGTGCCCGAGATCCTGCGGTCGCTCGCTTCGCGCTTTCGCAATCCCTCGGCCCGGATCGCCACCGACGGCAGCTTCGCCCCCAACCCGATCGCCTCATCGAACGCCAGCGCCCGACCCACGTGATCGAAGTGGGCCTGCGCACCGGACGCGGGGGCGGGCCCTGCCGCCGGCGGAGTGAGCAGCAGAGCGAGCGCGATGGATTGGGCCAGCACCCTATCGTTGTAACGAAGCTGGGGGTTCGGTGCCTGAGAGCAGCCTGAGAAGACTCTTAGGTTCTGTCCAGGTCATCCGTCCAAGCGATCGCTAAGCCCGAACGTGTCCGTTCGACTGCGCATCCCGCTCACCCCGCGCGTTCGCTGCGGCGCTCGGGGTGCTCGTTGTACCAGACGTCGATCGACTCTTTGCTGATCTCGACCACCAGATCGCGAGCGCGCACGATCGTCTGGCACCCGAGCCGACTATTGGGTCGCACGTCGAAGCCCATGTCGAGGCGGTCGGCCTCCTTGTCGTCCATCTCGTCGAGGCTGTCGGCGCCTTCGCGGATGTAGCAGTGACACGACGAGCAGGCGCAAACGCCCCCGCAGGCCGAGCCCATTTTCACGCCGTGTTCCTCGGCGATCTCCAGCAGATCATCCGATCCTGCCGAGACCTCAACGACGGTGGTGCCGCCTTCGGGATCGATGAACGTGACTTTCGGCATCACTCACCCCTCGTCGTGTCCTACACCCGTGAGCTCAGGTCCGTGCCCGCCGCGTCGAGCGTCGAGATCGCCTTCGTCGTCGATGGCCCGCTCAACCTCCTCAACCCGCTTGCCCTGCATGCCCGAGAGTAGAGAACGCTCCATGCGCCGGCGCGCAAACGGCTCGCTGACCGTCTCGAGTCGCAGGCGCACGGCGTCGGTGGCCTTCCCGCTGGCGCTCGGCGCTGCCAGGGTCGCGTCGGCGTCGGCGAGGGCGCCCACCACCTGTTCGCGCTCCTCGGCCGGCAAAACGCTCACGTCATCGCCAGCGTCGTCAAGCGCGGCCCGGACCGCCAACGCCACGCGACCGAGTTCGACGCGCGCCTCGGCCGAGCTGCGCGCCGCGAAGTCCTCTTCGGCGCGGTCGTAGCTCTCGGTGACCAGCGCGTCGACTTCGGCGGCCGAGAGCCCGTACGTCGGCTTGACCTCGACCGTTTGCTTCGCGCCGGTCATGAGCTCGCGCGCGGTCACTGTGAGGAGCGCATCCGCGTCCAGCTGAAACACCACCTCCACCCGCGCCATCGAAGGCGGCAGTCGCGGGATCCCGCGCAGCTCGAACCGCGCAAGGCTCTTGCAGTCGGCGGCGAGCTCGCGTTCGCCTTGGACCACGTGGATGGTCATTGCAGTCTGCTGCTCGCTGTAGTTGGTAAAAACCTGGCGCGCAGCGATCGGGATCGTGGAATTTCGGGCGATGATCTTTTCGACGATCCCACCCATCGTCTCGAGCCCAAGCGAAAGCGGCACGACATCCAACAGCGTGACTCCCTCGCGCGGACTTCCGGAGAGAATATCGGCCTGGATCGCCGCGCCAAACGCCACCACCTGATCGGGATCGAGATCGACGAGTGGTTCGCGGCGAAACACTTGCTCGACCAACCTGCGCACGAGCGGCGTGCGCGTCGATCCCCCGACCAACACCACGCCGTCGAGCTCCTCTGGCGCGATACCGGCGTCCTTCAACGCCTGACGACATGGCGAAATCGTGCGCCGTGCGATCGGCGTAACGATCGCCTCGAGCTGCGCCCGGGTGAGCTCGAAGCCGGCCAAGCCCGCACGAGGCAGATCGACCGCAACGACATCCTCGCTCGAAAGCGTCTCCTTCGCCGCCCGTGCGACGTGCAGCGCCTCCGCCGTCTGCCCGTGGTCAGGCGCCGTCACCCCGGCACGCTCGATCAACCACGCAGCCAATGCGCGATCGAAGTCATCTCCGCCGAGGGCCGAATCACCACCGGTGGCGAGCACTTGAAACACGCCCTCGCGCAGACGGAGCACGCTGATATCAAAGGTCCCGCCGCCGAGGTCATAGACGGCGAACAGACCGGTGTCCCCACGATCGAGACCGTAGGCGAGTGCGGCTGCGGTCGGCTCGGCCAAGAGACGATAGACATCGAGCCCGGCGATCCGACCGGCATCCTTGGTCGCCTGGCGCTGGGCGTCGTCAAAGTACGCCGGCACCGTGATGACCGCGCCGTCGACCGCGCCTCCGAGCTCGACCTCGGCCCGGGTCCGCAACACCGCGAGGATCTCGGCCGAAACCTCGATCGGGGTCAACCGCCGCCCACCGACATCGAAACGGATGACGCCATCGGCGGAGACAATGCGATACGGATGGGAAAACCCGATGTCCTGGGCCGAGCGGCCCATGAATCGCTTGACGCTCGAGATGACCTGTTGCGGGTGATCGACCTGCTCCGCGCGTGCCGCTACGCCCACTCGAGTGTCGGCGCCGACGTAGGACACGACCGAGGGCACGAGCACGTTACCCCCCGCGTCGGCGAGCACTCGCGGCGCTGCGCCCGAGGGCGCAACTGCCACCAATGAGTGCGTGGTGCCAAGGTCGATCCCGATCGCTCGGCCGGCCGCGCGCCGGCGTGCACGCGGAGCCTCGGGCTCCTCGATCTGGAACAGCGCGGAGGTATCGAGCGAATCGGCCATCACGACCCCGCGTCGACCTCGTCGAGCAGGCGCTGGAGGTAGCGCCGGGCGACGAGCTGCTCGGCGGCCGACCGAATCCGCTCCCGGCGGAGCTCGGCGATCGCGGTCGCCGTGACCGCGGACAGCTCGCGCTCGACGTCACCACGAAACGCCTCGATGTCTCCCCCGTCACGGGCGACGGCGAGCCGCTCGCGTCGCTCGATCATGTCGAGCAAAAACGCATGACCCATGGCGGGCGCGCCCTGCTTCGGATCGGTGCTCTCGAGATCGATGCCGCCGAGCTTGCACAGGTACTCGGCCCGCCGCACCGGATCTCGCAGGGTACGATAGGCCTCGTTGAGCTCCGAGCTGCGCTCGACCGCTGCGCGTTGTCCGGCGCCATCCGCGGCCACCACCCGGTCCGGATGAAACTCGCGCGCCAGCTCGAGATAGCGCGCCTCGAGCGCGTCGCGATCGATGTCGACCTGGCGCGGCAACGACAGCAACGCGAAGTGATCGGGGATGATCACGACCGACTCAGAAGCTGACCGACTCGCCGCAACCACACGCGCTCGACACATTGGGGTTGTCGAAGCGAAACCCGTGTCCGCGGATGCCGGTCTCGAAGTCGATGCGGGTATTGCGGACCAGACGCAGACTCTTGGGGTCGAGGTAGATGCGCACAGCAAACGCCTCGGTCACCAGCAGCGTGTCACTGGCGCGCGGCGGTCCGTCCTCGAACTGGAACATGTACGAATAGCCGGTGCAGCCGCCACCGCGGATGCCGAATCGAATCGCCGCGTCGGGCGTGCCCCGACGCACCAGCTGGTCGCGCATCACTTTGGCTGCACGCGCGGTCACGACCAGGGGCAGCGGCGCGGCGAGGGCCTCCGGCGCATTGTTCTCGGCCGATGCGTTCACTTGCTCGCCTCCGCCTCCGTCACCGGCTCGGACCGGGGCGCCCGAGCGGCGTGCTTGGCTTGATAGTCGCGGATCGCCGCCTTGATCGCGTCTTCGGCCAACACCGAGCAGTGGATCTTCACCGGCGGTAGCGACAACTCCTCGGCGATCTGCGCGTTTTGGATCGACATCGCGTCTTCGACGTTCATGCCCTTGACCCACTCGGTCACAAGGCTCGAGCTCGCGATGGCCGACCCGCATCCATACGTCTTGAACCTGGCATCGACGATGACCCCGTCTTCGACGCGGATCTGCAGCTTCATCACGTCGCCGCATGCCGGCGCACCGACGATTCCGGTGCCGACGTCGTCCGCGTCCTTGTCGAGGCTGCCGACGTTTCGCGGGTTCTCGTAGTGGTCGATAACTTTGTCGCTGTACGCCATGGTGACACCCCTAGTGGGCAGCCCACTGGATGGAGTTGAGATCGATGCCGTCTTGCACCATTTCCCACAGCGGGGACATCTCCCGCAGGCGGGTAACGTGACGGCGCAACAGGTCGGCCACCCGGTCGATCTCGTCGCGCGTGGTGAAGCGGCCCAGTGTCATGCGAAGACTCGAGTGGGCGAGCTCGTCGTTGAGCCCCATCGCCCGCAACACGTAGCTGGGCTCGAGGCTGGCCGATGTGCAGGCAGAGCCAGAAGACAGTGCAACGTCTTTGAGCGCCATGAGGAGTGACTCCCCCTCGATGTACGCAAAGCTTATGTTCAGGTGCCCGGGCAGCACGCGCTGCGGAGAACCATTGACAAAGACATGCTCGTTCTCGCTGAGGATCCGGTCGCGGAGATGATCCCGTAGTCCACGCAGACGCGCGGTCTCGTCGGCCATCGCGGTGTGGGCCAGCTCGGCCGCGGTGCCAAATCCGACGATGCCCGGAACGTTGAGCGTCCCCGAGCGATTGCCACGCTCGTGGCCACCGCCGTGGATCTGCGGCGCCAAGCGGACCCGCGGCTTGCGCCGACGCACATAGAGCGCCCCCACGCCCTTGGGTCCGTAGGTCTTGTGGGCCGAGGCACTTAGCAAGTCGATGTTCATGGCATCGACATCGATTGGGATCTTGGCGAAGGCCTGGGTCGCGTCGGTGTGAAACAAAACCTTGCGTGCGCGACACACCGCGCCGATCTCGGCGAGGGGCTGGATGACGCCCGTCTCGTTGTTGGCCAGCATCACCGAAACGAGCGCCGTCTTGTCGGTGATCGCATCCGCGACCTGCTGCGGCGTAACGAGTCCCTCGCGGTCCACTGGCAGGTAGGTGACCTTCGTGCCGCGGCGTTCGAGGTACTTGCAGGAGTCGAGCACCGCTTTGTGCTCGGTGATCACGGTCACCACGTGGTCGGCGCTCTCCGCCAGATATTCGACAACGCCCTTGATTGCGAGGTTGTTCGACTCGGTGGCACCGCTCGTCCAGGTGATCTCCTTCGGATCGGCAGCAATGACCCGCGCGACCTGGGCGCGCGCCCGCTCGACTGCCTCTTCAGCGGCCCAGCCGTAGCTATGGGTGCGGCTGGCGGCATTTCCGAACGCATCCGTGAAATACGGAAGCATCGCCTCGACGACCCGCGGGTCGACGGGGGTCGTGGCTGCATGATCGAGGTAGATCGGACGGGCGACGGTCATGGCGTGCTCGAATCGTCGTGGGGCAGGCGAACGCGAACCGGTCGATCCACGGGCCCGAGATGAACACCGGCGACCAGGCTCGGCGTGGGCTCTTCGGCATGGACCGAGTCGCAGCTGGCGCACGCCTCCACGTCATGGTCCTCGTGGCAAGAGCGACAGCCCTCGAGGTAGGCGAGGCTCTCCGACAGATCGCGCTCGAGCTGAAGCAACCGCTCGACCTGATCGCGCGTCGTCTGCAGACGCGCGCGAAACAGCTCGCGCAACCCCTGCATCGCCTCCGGCCCGGTGGCCGATCCCTGGGTGGCTTGGATGAGCCCCTGGATCTGCGGCAGGGTGAACCCCATGTCCTGCAGCTTAGAGATCCAGTAGACCCGGGCGACCTGATCGACCGCGTAGAGGCGGAAGCCACCGCCCGAACGGGCGGGCCGCAACAGGCCCAACTCCTCGTACAGCCGCAGCGCCCGAAGCGACTTGCCCGTCTTGCGGGCCAAATCGCCGATCTTCAGGGTTGGGGTTCCGGGGGTCGGGTCGGCCATGGCCAAAACCTCACCTTACGTGAGGCATGCTCCTCGGGCGGAGTCTGGCCGGCGCCCCAAGGGGTGTCAACCAGAATCTCACCTCTACGGGAGGGTTGGCTTCGGGGTGTCGGAAACGAAACGGCGGGCCGGACGCCGAGGGACGTTCGACCCGCCTTCGTGACCCACGCCGGGCCGCCAGGGCCTCAGCCGGGCTTGCGGGGGATCACGGGCCGGAACCCGGGCCGCACCGGCTTCTTTTTTGGATCCGTCTTTGGATCCGTCTTCGGCTCATCCTTCTTCGGATCGTCCTTCTTTGGATCCGGCGTTGGCTTCGGCGGCGCCTTCGGGTCGTCCTTCTTCGGATCAGGCGTGGGCTTCGGCGGCTCGACGGGCTTCGGCGGCTCGACGGGCTTCGGCGGCTCGACGGGCTTCGGCGGCTCGGCCGGCTTCGGCTTCGGCTTGGTCTTGGGTTTCTCGTGGACGGGCGCGACCGGCTTGGTTGGGATCTCAAGCGGCGGCGGTGGCTCGTCCGGTTTCACGCCGAGGTCATCGGCGAGGGTTGGATTGGCCGCCCCGTTGGCCCGGGCGTAGAACACCGCGGCGCCCAGGGCCACGGCCCCAACGCCACTGCCGACCAAGCTCCCCTTGCCCTCATCCCCGGCGCGCGCGTGGTATGCGAAGGCCATCGGCGAGCTGGCGTAGGTGGACGCCAACGCGCTGAACTCGACGGCGGGGTCACCACCGGCGGCTACCTTGCGAGCGGCCTCTAGCGCGGCCTTGCCCTCATCGGTGGCACGGTTGCCGATACCCTGCATTGCCAGGTGGATCACGGGCTTGCCACCGCTCGGCTGGGCGATCCACGCCGTCGCACTGGACAGCGGCGCGAGGAACGAAAGCGCCGCACCGATCTGCGCCGGTGTCACGTCCGTGTTGGCCTTGAGCGCAGCGTCGATCACCTTGCGTAGCGGCGCGCCCTGCAGGAAGTCCGCAGGGAGGTGAACGGCGAAGCTGACCTCGTTCTTGCCGAACGCCTCGGCGAGCTGATGCGGCAACGATGCCAACATCTCGGGACGCGGGCCGCCAGCCCCACCTTCCATGAGCTTGCCGACGTTGGCCGCGTCGGGCCCGATCGCCACCGTGAGCCTGCCGTCATGGGCAAAGCTCCACGCATCGGGATTGATCCCGGCGTAGGCCTTGATCACGTCGGCCTCTTTCATCCCGGCAACGGCGATATGGAACGCGTCGACGGTGGCCCCGCCCCCTTGGACCTGCGTTTTCTCGTAGCTGACCTTCGCGTCTGGCACGCCCTCGATCGAGGGCGGCAGCTTGCCTTTCTCCGCCAGGACCTTGTCGATGACCCCGGAAAACCCCGACGTGTCGCCCATGCCCGCCTGCATGTAGAGGCCACCCGGATTGAGTGAGCCGGCGACCATCAGCTCTCCGGTCAGGCTCTTGAGGCTGTTCTGCACCTCCGGCGGCGCGTCGGCCAAGCCTGCGCCGCCCGCGGCCGTCATGATCGCCGGGTTCATGCGCATCCACATGAAGCCCGCTCCAGCTTGCACCTGCGACAGCGTCTTGGCCTCGCCGGGCGTGAGCGTGCCGGTCACCTGGGCGGCCTCGGGTCCGTCGGGCATCCCGATCGCCACGTGGACAAGACCCGGCAAGGTCGCAACGGCACCGGCGATTTGCTTGCCGTCGCCATCCACGTTCATCAGCACGTTGGCTTCTTCGAGGTCGACCCCGGGGAGCCGATCGGCCAGGAGCTTGCGAACCGGCGCCGGATCTTTCGTCGGCTTGTAGCCATCGACCGTGTCCTGATCATCGGCGCATGCGTTCCAGCCGGTGTGACCCTCCATCGCCTTGCACTTCACGCCCGGCGCCGCGCTCCGACCGATAGCCTTGGCCAGATCCATGATGGCGTTCGGGTTGTCGGCGGCGAACACGACGAGGCTCTTGCCACCGGGGAGCTGAATGATCGCTCCGCCCTCCTTCGGGCGCAGGCCAGCCGCCGCAATCGCTGCGATGACCTCGACCGACTTGGCCTTGGCCAAGTCGAGCCCGGCCTTGGCCTTCTGGAGATCCGGATCCGTAGGTCCTGCGGTCCCGAGCGCCGCAAGCGGGCCCTCGACGAACTTGCTGGCCTCTTCGGCGTACTCGGCGACCACCGACGCGTCACGCACGACGATGAACTTGGCCTTGTCGTCGGGGACAAATGCGAGCATTCCGTCCAAGCCGGTGAGCATCGGCTCCACGGGGATGGGCTCGGGTGCCTTCGCCTCCTGCTTGGCCTCGGCTTTCTCTTCGGCCTTGGCCTCCGCAGTCTCCCCGGTCTTGGCTTCGGCCGTCTCGTCGGTCTTCGCCGTGGTCTCGTCGGATTTCTTGCCGGTGAGCTCCGCGATCTTGCTGCACGCCGGGGTGACAGCAGTCGTGAAGAACACCAGCGAAAGCGGCAGCGCGATGCCGCCACGCCGTGTCGTGAGCATGCGGCGGAGCATACAGCTGAACCTCCCGGTCGCGGTAGGGCAACCAGCTACCGTGACGGAATCTCCACATGCGGCCCCGATCGAGTCGCCGGGGCAACGGCAACGGCCCCCGCTTCGACCCGCGCCATAGCCCCACGAAACGTCGCTCGGCCGCCTAGCGCTGCAACTTGTCAGCGAAGCGGTGAGCTCAGGGCAACCGGTCTGCCACTATGCCACCTCAAACGACTCGGCGCAGCATGTCGGATGACTGCGTGCCTTCAACGAGCGACAGAGAACGGTTGACGCCGGCCCGCCCGTCCGCGAATCCTTCAAACGGGAGCAGCGAAGCATGGTCGGTTTCTCGGAGAAGATGCGCGACAGCCTCGGTGCCACCGGTGCGACGATCGCCGTTGCGGTCGACGGCGGGTCGGTCCACCCGGCCGGGGCGCTCGACGTCAAGATCACGGTGACGGGCGGCACCAAGCCCGCCGCGGTCGACGCCGTGGTCGTGCGGCTCGTGGAAGCCGTGCGTCACTGGACCACCGGCGACGGCGTCAACCTCAGTGACGACGAGGCCGAGGGCGGCGCCCGTCGCGACCGCGGACCACTTTCAGCCGCGTGGACCCGCCGCATCGTGCACGAAGAGCGCTTCGAGCTCGGGATCACAGTCGACGCTGGCGACGCTCACGTCGCGACGGTGCAGATCGGTTTGCCCGGCTCGTGCGCCACGTCGTCGGCGAGCTGCAACCACACGGTGGTCGTCCAGGCCGACATCAAGGGTCAAATCGACCCGACCGGGCAGGCGAAACTCGTGGTGGCCTGACGACCCGGCCCCCGCGTGTCTTGCCACCGCGTACCTCGGACATCTACGATCGCAACTACTATGGATTGCCCATGGCGCGGAGCCCTGTGGTGGGCGCTCGCCGTCGCGATGGCGGTGCCATCCGCGGCGCGAGCCGAGCGCACCGTATTTCTCAACTTCGACACCCAAGCCATCAACAACGCGAGCGGCAACGAGCCGATCCTCGATTCCTACTCAACCAATGGCTTCACGCCTGGAACCGTCGACGGGTTTGCCGCCCTAAGCGACGACGACCGTCTCGAGCTCGTGCATTGGTTCAAGGAAGCCACAGTCCCACTCGGGATTCGATTCGTCGACGAGCGGCCGGCCTCGGGTAGCTACGACATGCTCGTGTTCGGCAGTGCCGCCGACTATTCAGAGATGTTCTCGGGCCTTGGTGGATGCTCGCTCGCGGTTGGATTGGCCGACTGCGCCGACACCGATCTCACCGATATCAGTTTCGTGTTTTGGGGCTGCATGCCCGACGACCAGCAGGACGACCTACGTCGGGTGGCGTTCTACGGACTGACCGGGCTCGGCTTCGCGTGGGGGCTCGAAAACCTCGAGACGAGCGGTGAGATCATGGGCAGCTATACCCTGAGCGGCCTTGAGTTCGGCAGCGTGTGCGCGCCGATCTCGGGTGCCAGCGGTTGCGCGCATCAGGCGTGTCTGGCCGATCAACAGAACTCGTCGGCCGATCTCATGGCGCGGCACGGCGCGCGCATCGATGACGGCCCCCCTGTCGTCACGATCACCTCGCCCATCGACAACACGGTGGTCGACCCGAACATCAGGATCACAGCCGACGTCGAGGATGCGTTTGGTGGCGTAAGTGTTTCCTCGACGATCGTGGAGGTCGACCAGTCGCTCGCCGATGACACCCCGCCGCATGAGTGGAACATCTCCGACATCCCGGCCGGGACCTGGACGTTGCGCGTGACGGCCACCGACGCAGACGCAAACGTCAGCATGCAAGAGGTCGTCGTGTGCGTGGGTGTGCCGGCATGCGGAGCGATGCCGGGCAGCGAGGGCAGCTCGAGCGGTGGCGGGACAACCGCAGCGGACGAGACGGGAGGATCGTCGGGCACCAGCAACGGGGACGTGACGGGGACGTCCGCGAGCGAGTCGAGCTCGGGGGCGCCGCAGACAGGTGGCGCGATCGATCCGACGGTGGCACCCGCCAGTGGTGGCTTCGGTGGCGCGGCCGGAACAGGATGCGGCTGCCAACACACGCCCACAGGACCCACGGGTGTGTTCGCGCTCGTGGGTCTCGCGCTGGGCCGTCGGCGATCGCGGCGTGGAGCTTGAAATAACCGGGCCCGGCCCGCGCTGTTGCGCCGCGATCGGGTCGTCACGTGCCCGGCGGTTCCGCGTTTTCATCGCCGGCCGCGTCGTCCGTGCCACGGGCTAACTCGGCGGGCACCGTGGCCGCCTGCGTTCGCGAGCGTTCGTCGGCGTCGTCGGGCACCCCTTCGGCATCGTCGCGGAGAAACGTCCACGTGCCGGCGCCCTCGGTGACGTGGTCACCGCGACCGAAGGCACCCGTCAACGCACTCGCGTCGCGGTTGAGCAGCAGCCAGCCCGAGCCGAGATCACCACGCCCATCTTGCCAATCGAAGCGCGCGAGATTCGAGGGCGCCTTGGCTCCGTCGGGCCCATCGGCGTAGATGCGTTCGATCTTGAGGATGTAACGGCGCACAAGCGCGTCCGCCTCGAACATCCCGCGGTAACGCGACGGGCCGAGCGGCTGGACCTCGAGCCGACCCGATACTCCTCCGACCTCCCCCCGCCAGCTGCCCGCGAGTTCGCCGGGCTTCTCGAAGATCTCGGCCGGGGGAAACTCCGGTTCGCGCGGCTGCTTGTCGCACGCCGCGGCCGTGATGGTAACGAGGGCGCAGCGCCGCATTACGGCGAGCAGCGGAGCGGCACGGTCCACGCGCGGCGCAATGTAGCAGCCGCGCCACCCTCTCGCCCGCGCGTTGGTCCGCGCCCGCGCGTTGGGCCGCGCCCGCGCGTTGGGCCGCGCCCGCAGCTGCGGCCCAACGCGCAAGGGCGATGGCCGGCGGTGATCCGTGGCTTGCGTTGCTTCGCCGACACGGCGCGGCTGCCGTCGTCGGTCCGCGCAACTCCGCTCGACGACCTCGCAGCGCCCTTGGCCCACTGCGCGGGCGCGGCCCAACGCACGGGCGAGGCCGAACGCGCGAACCGAGGGTGGTCGACGCGGCGTTGCTCGTCTACAATCCGCGACCGTGCCGCGCGCTCGAACCGACCACCGCCAGATCTTCGGTCGGCGGACCCCCGCAACCGCGCGGGTCGGGGCCACGATCCTGATCGCGGCGCTGGCAAGCTGGACGGCCCACGCCGCCCCGACGCCCGCGTCTCCGACGGGTGAGCCCACGACGGTCGTGCCACCGAGCGAGCCGACGACGACACCCCCCGACGACGCGGCGACCCCTCCCGCGGAGGGTCGTCCCACCGACCCGGCACCTGGTGCGGCGACCGAGCCACCCACGGCGCCCCCCGCGCCCCCC
>CADEGN010000024.1 GCA_902826865.1 uncultured Myxococcales bacterium | reverse complement strand
GGACTGGGCCGTCGTACGTGCCGGGGAGAACCGGATCGCCGAAGTAGTTCTGGGCGTCGAGAAGCTCGAAACCGTCGCCGTCGTTGAGCAACGCGGAGAGATCGACTTCGACTGTATCCGCCAGGTCCCAATTGAAAATGACCACGTGTGCGCGATCGGAGTCGTACGCGTTGGGCCGCACGAAGGACATCGCGCCCGCTGGCACGGTATCCTCGTACACGTCGTTGTCAGGCCACATGCCCGCGTCGAAGCCATCAATGGGGCCAACGAACGTGTTGCCCAAGATCGACGTCGGCACGCCGTCTACGCGAAACGAGACGCCGCCCCCCACGCAGACGTTGTTTTCGATGATCCCGTCGACCGTGGCAGAGCTGAACCCGAGATCACACGAGATCCCGTCGGTGTGCCCGCGATCGTACCACATGTAATTATTGCGCAGCTGCGGGCTCTTGGCGGGTTGCCACCCACCGATGAGGAGGTTGGCCGAGCGACCGCTCGACGAGGAAATGCCATTCTCGAAGGAGATGTTGCCCTCCATCACGAAGTTGTCGAGCGCATCTAGCTCGAGGTCCTGCGTGTAGGCATGGATACCGTAGTTGTACTGCCCGAACATGATGTTGTCGCGGATGTACTTCGGCCCCTCCAAGTTCTGGGTGTAGATCGCGTGCCCGGTGCCGCCCCAGGGGGCCTCGCGCCCGTTGAAGTAGAGCAGGCAGCCATACACCTCGCTCTCCTCGGTGAGTGGCCTCCAGAAGCCAATTGCGGCCGCGGTATCGTGCGCGACCAAGTTGATCAGCTTGATGCCTGGATGGTCTTCGTCCGAATTGAGGCCCGCGTCGATGCTCCGACCACGATCCAGGCTGCTGTCACTGCCGTCGTCGGCGTAGCGATCCTGAGCCGAGCTCGTCAACTCGAATCCCCAATACCAAGTGTAGGCACCGAAGATGCTGATGCGGTTGTCATAGTAGTCACCGGTGTCGAGGGTGACGCGCTTGCCCGGCACCGCGCGCACCAGGATCGGCGCCTCGGCCGTGCCTTCGATCCGGCCGTACAATGGGCCGTCGATCGCATAGGTCCCCTCGTGCAACCAGATCGTGTCGCCCGGCTGCACGGAACGCGGATGCGCAAACGCTGTGCTGAGGTCCCACGCGGCGGCGTCGGACCCGTCGCCGTCCGCCGTCCCTTCGGGCGTCACGTGCCAATCGGCCGCGACCACCGCGCGCGGCCAGCCGTAAAGTGCGAGCAAGATCAGGCCGTAGGCACAACGGTGTGGACCGTTCGGACGAAATAGCACGCTGATTTTCCCAACGTAATGCGACATGCGGGCCCCTGGACGGAGAATTGAGTGCCGAAGGATTCGCTTTGGGGTACAGCTGGGCCGCTTCCCTGTTCGATCCGTCGACAGGTCTTGTCATTCCCGGATCGGGGACTACGGTTTCGGCGACCGACCGCGGATGACTTACATCGGCGGCCGGTGCATCGGCGCTTTCGCTCTCGTGGCGCGTTACGGGTCGACGTAACGGCCCATGAATAGGACCGCGCCCGTTCGCACATCGCGGATCAAGAACAGAAACGGCCGATCCACCACAAACTGCACGGGCGGGTCACTCGGCATTGCTGCGCCAGCGCGCATGCCGACTGCGGTGGCCGCTGCCGCCTCGGTACCGTTCTCATCCACCTTTACGTACGCCTTGTGATAGGCCTCCGAAATCGTCAGCTGTTCGGCGGCGGGAGCGATCTTCGTGAAGTCGGCCTTGCCGGTATCGAATGCGGCACGCACCCCCATCGACTCGAGGATCGCGCGCAATGCCAGGGCTTCGGTTGGCTCGATCGTGAATCGCGGCAACGCGAGATCGACTTCCTTCGAGGTGGCAGCGTCGATCCACGCCGTCAAGCCGTCGGCTGAGAGCGCCTTCTCGAGGGCGGGCAACCCCTTGGCATCATCGGGAAGTGCCACCACGAGCGCGAACTCGCCGCCCTTGTACGGGATCTCCACGAGTTGGGCTTTCGCCCCCGCCGCCACGCCATGGCGCAGGTAGCCCCGGCGATGCATCATTTTTACCGTCTCGTCGCCGGCCGTGCCGTGAAATGGGGCGTCGGAAGTTTGGGCCGGTTCGAACGGATCCAACCACTCGCCGCGGAAATACACGGCGTTCACGAGCACGAGCCGCGTGTCGGCAGCCACCGATCCCGGCGGCATGAGGTCCCTTATCTTGTCGTGCGTCCGCTCGGCGACCCAGGTGTTGATCCGCTGCCGCGCGGGATCAGGTTCGGTCTTGAATGACAGCGACTCGAGCGGGGCGCCAAACAGCCGTCCAGTTGCATCCACGTAGGATGGCTCGAACGCCACGGTCTTCTCACCGAACAGGCGGTTGGCGACGTCGAGCTCCAATCCGCCGCTGGCCGCGTCCCATTCGGCGAGAACGGCGGCGAACCCACCCCCCACATCCGCAATGCCGTCGAAGTGAAAAGCCTTCGCAAGTTCGCTGGCGGTATCACCACTGGCACCAGCGTGGACCATCGCAAACGCGGTCGAGATGCTTGCCGGCGAAACAAACAAGTTGCCGGGTCGATCTGCGAGCCGGCGGTGGAGATCGGCCGCGAAGGCCATGGTACTGCGTGCGACTGCCGCTCTTGCATCGGGCGTGAGCGGTGGCGGTGCTGGCTTTACCGCCGGCGGTGGATCGATCTGGGGCTCCGGCTTCGCTACTGGCTTCGCTTCGGACTTCACATCGACCTTCTTCTCGTCACCCTTGCCAGGCGCCTTGGCCTTGGCCTCCGGCGTCCCACCGTTGAGCCGGCCGGCGTCGCTCGGGCAGGCGCAGAAGACGAGGGCGAAGAATGCGGCTGAAATCTCGCGTTGGGTCACCGCGTGCATCTTTGCGCGCGCGCGCGGCCTCGTCGAGCCCGACGCTGCAGGTGGGGATTTCACGACCATCCCACGGGGTTGGCTGGCTTCGTCCACGACGGACACTCGCGCGGCGGAGTGTCACTCAGCGAAGGGAGGGCATCACGGCCACCTCGTCGAAGTTCACGGCGCATGGATCTGCGAACGCGTTCGGCCCGGGATAGGGCCCGACGACGAGGATCGCCGGTTCGGTAAACGCCGTCCGCTGCAGGGGGTGTGCGTCTTCGAACGGGAGCGGCGCGTGGTCATCGATGCGGAGGCTGAGACCGGGAGAGTCCGTCGAATCGAGGCTGAAATCGACGCGAACCTCGAGGCGGTGCCAGACCTCGGGCGCCATCGGTTCGGTCGCTGCCGATGATAACGTGCCGAGCACCGGGTGCACGACCCGCAGCTCTGAACCGCTCTCGGCGATCCATACCTCGACGTAGTAGGCGAACGTCGCATCGGACCACAGCTGGAACTGCGCAAGTCGGAGTGACTTTGTCGCGGTGCATTGCGGATCGATGTGGACGGCCATCACGATCAAGTGTGGATCCGCGGCCAAGGGGCCGCTCGGCATCGCGACCTGCAGCGCGGAGTAAGGGTCGCCGGCCGCCGCAGCAGCCCGCGCCGATCCTTCCCCGCAGGTTGCCAACGTTTGATCAAGCGTTGGAGACGGCCCGTTGCCGGCCGTCATCCACGGCGGCGTCGAGTTCGACCAGTCGCTCTCGAATGACTCGCACACGAGGGCCCCGATCGAGCAATCGGGCACGCACAGCATCGGTCCGCCTGTCGAATCCGTGGTTGTGCCGTCGATGGATCCGCTTTCGGTTTCCACCGGCGTTGAGTTCGTCGTACCGGCTTCGGTCGCATCGGACGACGCGGCACTCGTGGCGGCGGAGGTGCCGGAGTCGCCCGCCGTTCCCGTGCTTTCCGGATCGGTACCCCCGGGTGGGTCCGAGAAACACCCGGCCAGGAGCCCGCAGACCAACAGCCCCCGATGACGGGGCGCAAAGTGGCGTTCGCAATGCACCGTGCAGTCCTTAACCGGGGAATCTACCTCATCTCGAGGACGCGCGTGGCTAATTGCCGAACACCGCGACATCGCAAACCGGGCGCGCCGGCTACTCCATCCGCAGGTCCTCGCGACAGACAAGAACACCTAGGTCGGTTGTGCCTTGGCATCGACATGACGTCGCCGCTGCAACGCAAGTGCGCGCGCACCTGCTCTCGCCCACGGGCGTGTCCACACACACCGAACCAAGCGCGCAGGCGATTTCCGCGCTGCAGGTGCCGCCCGGCATCGCCGGTCCCTCGAGTTCACAGCGCCACTCGGTCGCGCCGGCCACGTCGAAGGGTGCACAGGTCATGCCGCGCGGACATTGAGGATCGGTCGGCGAGCAGGCGCAGCGTTCTGGGCCGAGGCAGGCATGCCACGCGCGGCGCTGTGCCAACGTCTGGCGCATGAGCAGCGCCTGTTCCTCGGAGAACTGGGTCCGGCAGTCGGGGTAGTACGCCATCATGTTGCGAACGTCCGGGCGATCCCCGGTTGCGCAATGGACGCTGCACGTCGCGTCAACGCTGCACTGCTCGGGCCCGGGATCCTGTGATGTGTCGCAAAGCCCGTCGGTGTCGTCGGGGCAACGGGGTGCGTCGCACGCCAACGCCTCCGCCAGGCTCGCATCGGCCGCCACGCGCGTGATCGGCGGGGGCGCTTCATGGGTGTGGCACAGGCCGAGAAAGTGCCCCATTTCGTGGGCCAGCGTGGTCGGCCAGCGCGTTTTCGCGACGGCGATGTAGCCGACCGGCGGCTGACGCTCCCAGATCCTCCGCTGGCCGCCGCAGATGCCGTTCGGCACGGTCGATAGTCCGGGTCGGGGAACCCCCTCCACGCTCAGGGAATCGGTGAACAAGACCGGGACATGGAATTCGTCGGCGTCCACCGAAATCCCCCGGCGCGCTAACAGCTCGTCGACATCGACGATGCCCATGCGGTCGACCTGATCGAGATCGAGAAAATTCGGCTCAACCAACATGATGATCTCGCGCAGCTCGAATGTGATTCCGAGATGGTCGTCACGCGAGAATGCGGCGTTTAGTTCGGCGATCGCCGAGCTCACGTCGTCGTCGGAGTGGCTGCTCTGTTTGTTGTCGTCGGCGATCACCACCGCGACAACCGGAACGGGGGCGCACGCCAGCTGCTCATCGACGACACCATCGCCATCGTTGTCGAGACCATCGCAGATCTCGTCGCTCGCCTCCGGCGGGCAACCGCACGGTCCACAGGTCGCGTCGAGCACCGGCAACGCGAAGACGCAGCGCGCACTTCGACCACCGTGCCCGGCGATGCACTGGCCACCGGTGGCCTCGCAGTTCACTTTGGCCCAGCGCCCGGATGCGCAGATGCGCAAGCTCTGGCCGTCGCAGCGCGGCTCGGCATCCGTCGCGCAGTCATCGGGACTCGGCGCGCGGCAGATCGGCCCATCGTCGGCGACGATGCATCGCTCGCCCTTGGCCGCGCAGTCGATTTCAACGACATGGTCGACATGGCAGATCCGGGCCACGTTCCGTTCGCAGCGACCGAGCGCGGTCACATCTGCGCAACCGGCAGCGTGGCGGAGTTGACACGCTCCGTCGACGCAAGTCGACGCGCCGCACACTTCGGTGACCTCCTCGGGTTCGCCGCAACTGTTCACCCACCAAGCATCGCCGTCTTTGCACGCCCGACTCGCGTGGGAAACACAGTCGTCCCCCGCGCGCGGCCTCGATGCTATGCGCGCCCCGCCCAGGCGCGGGGTCTCCGCGCTGCTCTTCGCCGAACCTGAACCGCCGTGCTCCCGAGATTTGCTACCCCAGGCCCACCATAGGACCCCGACCAGCAA
The DNA here is from genome assembly GCA_902826865.1 of uncultured Myxococcales bacterium. Lineage (GTDB taxonomy): Bacteria > Myxococcota_A > Polyangia > Nannocystales > Nannocystaceae > Xiheibacterium. The sequence continues at coordinate 39,912 of CADEGN010000024.1, read as the reverse complement.
GACCAGCGGTACGAGGGCGACGGCCAGACGAACGCCGTGTCCCCTGCCCACGCGACGCGAGCATAGGGGCTGCAATCCCAGAGATCTACGCGCTCGGGGGATCGGGACGACCGGCGGCGACCACGCTGTATGAGGGTCTCCTCGGAAAATTGAACCTCGGGGGCGAAGGACCGCGGAGCCGTCGGCCATACATGAGGCTGCGGAAGCGCTCGGCGGGCTGAGGTGGGGGAGGAACATGAGACGTTTGAGTTGGGGCCCCTTTGCCCTTGTTTGCTCGATCGGGTGCGGGGTGCGACCTGCCGGCGAGCAAGAAACCAGCGCGGGTAGCGATGCGGGGTCGACCTCGGCCAGCGCGCTGGGTTCGTCTGGAACACCCGAGCCCGGGACGACCGCTGGCACCGGCGTCGACACCCAGGCGGGGGAGTCGACCGGGGTCGCCGAGGGTCCCAAGTACGACGTCCACGGCACTGTCGAACACGGACCGTGCGAGACGCAGCCCGCGGGCATCTACTGCGACGACGGAAACGCGATCGAGTGCGATGGCGCCGGCAAGGTCGTGTCGGTCGACATGTGCAAGCCAAACATCTGCCTCGCCGGCGAGGGCTGCGTGGTGTGCACCGAGGGGCAATTCCATTGCTCCGGCCCGCGGGTGATGGAGTGCAATACCAACGCGAATCCGCCGCGCTGGACGGAGATCGAGCTTTGCAATCCGGCGGCGGGTGAGGGCTGCAACGGCGCGTCGGGGACCTGCGAGGTCCTCCAGCCCCTTGGCGGCATCGCGCCGACGGGCAACTACTTCCAGTACGCGGACTTCCGCACGATCGATGGTTTTTCCGGGGGCTACGATGTCGATTGCTTCGACGACTTGATCTACGTCTCTTCTGGGTTTACTGGCGTTGCGGTCGACGTGTACCAGGTCAGCATCGAAGACTCCGACAACGATGGGGAGATCGAGCCCAACCAGCACCCCGACAACCTTGAGGAGACTGGCCCGATCGAACAGCGCACGCTGGTCCATCTGATGACCATCCCGAACGTGCTTGTGTCGTCGAGCACTGCGGAGATCTACGCGCTCGAAGATCGCATCTACGTCGGCGGGGCGAGCATTACGGAGTACGTTTTCGGAGGTGGGAACTCGGTGACCACGACCCCGCCTAGCTGGGCGGCGTATTTCGCACAGATCGGTTACGACGACGTCAACGGCGTGTGGTACGCGTCCAACGAAAACGAGCGTCGGGTGTTCCAGTACGACGAGGAAACGGCGCAATGGGGCCTCGCGTTCCGCTACCCGTCGCTCGCCGGCGACCACATGGATGGCCTGGAAGTGGTTACGGATCCCAACACTGGCATCCCGTACGTCTACGTCTCCGACATGACGAGCGACTTCATCGGCCAGTATCGCCTCGACCCGAACGAGGGTTGGGTGCAGCAGAATCTGTTTGGCTACGCTGGAACCACCGGTTCGGCGGTCGAGGGCATGGGCTTCGGCGCGTTCAATCACTTCTGGGCCACCGGCGGTGACTCGCTCTACGAAGTGGGCGGCGGCGATCTCGGAACGTACACGGAGCCGATCCCAGAGGGATGAGCACCTCGGGGCCGGTACCTATCCTGGCGGCGGCGCGCACAGCTCGGAGGGACGCAGCCACCCGAGCGCGTTGACCCACAGCTGGTGGATTTCCGGCATCGACGACCACTCGGAGTCGTACTGGATCCACTCGTCCCCCCAAACGAACACCTTGCCCGCATCAAACTCGCGGGCGCGGGCGGTCGGCGCCGCGGGTAGCTGGGCAACAAGCGTCGTCACCCCCGCCATCGTCTCATCGACCTGGAACCCGCCCTCGAAGGTGACGGACGTGACGCCGGTTGTGACTGGATGGGGCAGGAAACTCGTGACCGGACCAAGTAGCAGCGGTCCGCTGTACGCGATGGCGAACGGGGCGAGGATGCTGTTGGGCCAAGTCTGTGCCTGGATCGGATCGCTGACGTGTCCGGTCATCGCCATCAGCCCACCGCCAGCAGAGACCCAAGTCGCGAACACGTCGGCTTCGGCGGCGGAATACGGCCGCATGAGCCGATCGATGATGATGACATCGTATGGGGCAAGCGCCGCGTCATCGATCAACGGAGGATCGATGCGCACCGTGCTGGTCCCCTGAGCCGTCAACCACGCGACGAACTGCGAAGACGCCAGCGACCCCGGTTGGCCCAGGAGTGCGATCTGGAGGCAGTCGCAGATCCCGTCGTTGGCGACGTCGATGTCGTCGACGAAACCGTTGCAGTCGTCGTCCACCCCATCGCACACCATCTCGTCGGCAGCGACAGGGGTGCAGTTCCCCGCGCCGGTCGTCCCGTGTCCGAGGTCGAACAGCGGGGTGCCATCGCCACCACTTCCGGCACTCGAGTCCAACGTCAAGCCCGACATCGAGCCCGACATGGTCTCAACGCTGGTCGCGTCACCGGAACCGTCGCCCGGTCCGAGCGAAGCGATCCCGCTGGTCGACCCGCTCCCTCGTGGACCCTCAGCCCCACAGGCGAGCAAAGGCAGCGTGAGGGTTCAGCTGCACGCAACGTCTCGCCAGCGAATTCGTGGAGGCATGCGAGGGAGCAAGCATAACACCGGAGCGCCGCGCTTGGCGACGACGCTCGCGCGGACGCGAGGCCCGCGCCGCTGCGAGCGCGGCACCCCCCTGCGCACTTGGCATCTGCGCCGACCCGCATCGGGGTCCGGCGATCGGCGACTGCTGGGCTCGAGCGCTGGTCCGTGGGGTGTCCGACCTCGATCACCCGGCTGGATCGCAGATCATCCCGCCTTCGATCTGGGAGTTGGTGCGGAAGGTATTCAGCAACCGCCACCACCTCTTCTCGAACATCGGGATTCGGCCGTCCTCAAGGGTATTTGTGACGTGATACGTGTGCTGGTTCCAGATCCGCCGGGCTTGGATCCACCGATCATCGATATCGCGGATCACCTGAACGGTGGGCGCCGTCTGTACCCCGCCAAACCCAGCGTCCGACACCACGACGATCTCTGCTGATCCATCGTTGTCGACATCGGCGACCACCGGGTACTCGGAGAGGGTTCGCGCGCTGCGGGGAACGTTGAGAAGCGGCACGCCGTCGCCGTCGAATACCCACAGATTCGTTTCGTCCGCATACATGGCTTCGGCGACGCCGTTGCCATCGAAGTCGAAGGCGGTGCCGCCCGCCCAGCCGCTCCCGTCGACGACCGACGCGGACCAACCGACTGCAAAGTCGGACTCGAACATGACGTAAGAGTTCGCCGAGCTCGAAGCGACCTCGGACACATTGTCGCCGTCGAAGTCGTGGATCACGGCCGGTCGGAACCAACTAAACCCTCCGCCCGGGGTTTGGTTGACGGCGACGGTGCCTCCGGTGTGATCCAGAATCGTCACGCCGCCAGTGCTGGTGATCAGGACCTCAGGCTCGAGATCACCGTCGAGATTCGCCACCTGGGCGAACCCGCGCTCGAGGGCAGGGTTCTGGTAGTAGACGGATCCATCGTGGTGATAGGCGTTGCCGCCGATGACGATCTCGAGATCGTCGTCGTCATCGAGGTCTGCTGCGACCGTGGTGAAATTGTCGGCGACCTGCGTTTCTCCCAACGTTGTGATGGTGTTGCCGTCGTGATCGATGATGAGGCGATCCATGCTGATCTCAACGTCACCGTCATTGTCGAGGTCGGCCACCGTGATCGCCCCACCCTGATTGTGGGTGAGGGCGGTCGCGTTTTGCCACTTCACGCTGCCGTCGTTCTCGAAGGCAATCACAGACGACGGTCCACCGAAGCCAGGTCCAACGGCGGCGATGATCTCGGGTTTCTCATCGTCGTCGATATCGGCGATCGCCGGATTGATCGACCACGCGACCGGCGTAGCGATCATCAAGTGCTCGCTACCGGACTCGCCGTCGAGGATGTAGATGTGCCCCTCGGCCGGGAACGCCGTGGCGACAACGACGATGTCCGGCGTGTCGCATAGATCAATCGCGCCATCGCCGTTGTCATCGGTCAGATTGGCGACGAGCGGGGTGACCAGCGACTCCCGCTCGGTCCCCGGGCCGTCCCAGCTCCACTGCACGTCGGGTTCGAACGCGTCGGGCGGTGAGCGCTGCGCGCATGACCCGATGTTGTTCATGTCGTCCTCCGACGCCTTGCAGCTGATGACCTGCCCCCCCGACGTCGTGTCGTCCAACAGCCCCAGATCTAACTTCACAGGGATTCCCGTGCCGTCGAGGGCCGCGGTGGTCTCGCTCGTCACACTGCTATCGCTCGTGGGTACGGAGTCTGAGGCCGATCCACCGCTGGTTGTGCTCGCCGACCCGACCGAGCTGCCACCGGCCGGATCGGATCCGGCGGGATTGAAGCAGGCGGACAGCGCCATCGACGAACAGGCGGCGAGTTCCAACGACCGTAGGCACCGCATGGTTCCTGTATGGTGCTCCGGTCCCGACGCTTCGCGTACCGGATGCGCTCCTAGGTGCGTTTGCGAACGTTCGCTGGCCTCCGCGCGGACGTTCCCGCCGAGATCGCGCCGCGCGCCTCGCTTGGAACAACCCCGCCCCACCGTCCGTATGCTTCGACATGCAGCGGGTGATCGGGTTGGTCGCATCGACATTGGGGCTCGGGTCGGTCTCGCCTGCCAGCGATGCAGACCACGCCGCTCCGCAGCCGATCGCGCGAGCGTCCAGGGCCGCAGCGCATGTCGGTAGCCGCGGCAGCACGGTGGTGGTGACTGCCCGTGGCCCCCTGGTGGCAGAGCGATACGCGGCCAAGGTCGTCCGGACCGATGCCGGGGGTGCTCCGGTGTCGACGCTCGAGCTCGGCGGTGAGCTCGGCGAGATCGTCCACGACGGGCACAATCGTGTATTCGTTGCCGAACGCGGTGGCGATCGGATTGTCGAGGTCCGCGATGACGACACGCTCGCGGCAGGCCGCAGCGTCGCGATCGCCGAGCCGTTCGGGCTCGCCCTGGCTCCCGATGGCAAGACGCTGTTCGCGACCAGCGTCGCCGACCAAGCACTCGTGGCGATCGCGACCGAAGATCTTACGGTGCGCTGGCGAGTCGCCCTGGCAGCCGAGCCGCGCGGCGTCGCGGTATCGGCCGATGGCAGCGAGGCGTTGGTCGGACTGCTATCGCGTGGATCGCTGGCGGTCGTCGACCTCGACGGTGACACACCGACCGTGCGCTGGCAGGCACTCGACCCCCGCGATCAGCTAGTCGTCGTCGAGGACGAGGACTCGGGCGAGAAGTCCGTAGAACTGCGAGAAGCGCCGAGCCGTTATCGCGTTCCGCAGGGCGCCGGGCGTCGCTACGTCCGCAACAGCTTCGCCGTCGGTTGGCTAGGCAGTGGCAGAGCGATCACGACCCATCAGCTCGCCACCCCTCAGTTGGTGCACAAACCCGTCGAAGCAGACGGCGACAGTTATGGCGGCGCAGCGGTGGACATGCCCCGCATCGTCCATCGGATCGCGTGGATCGCCGATCCCGGTCGTGCCGAGGCACACCTGAGCGCAGCGGAGATCGCCGTCCACCAGCCGCGAGCGTTCGCCTACGACGATGCGACGGACATGCTCTACGTCGGTGGCTACGGCGACGATCGCCTGGTCGCCATTGCCGACGCCTCGCAGCCGGCTCCGCGGCACGTGTGGTCCACCAAGCTCGAGCGCAAGGCTCCGGCCTGTGGCATCGACGGGCTCGTCGTCGACGGCAGCACCCTGCGGATCCACTGCGAGTTGTCGCGCCGGCTCCTCGCACTTCCGCTCGATCACCACGAAACCAGCGACCGGACCCTCGGCAAGCTCGTGGTGCGCGGTCCCGAGCTCGCGCCGTCCCACCGCAATGCGGAGATCGAACGCGGCGCCGAGCTTTTCCGCCGGGCCAACGACGGTCGCCTTTCGGACCGCGGAACGCTTGCGTGCGCGTCGTGCCACCCCGAAGGCCGAGCCGACGGTCTCACCTGGCGCATTGGCGACCACGTGTTGCAGACGCCGATGCTCGCCGGCCGCATCCTCGGGACGGCCCCGTTCAAGTGGGACGGCCAGGATGCGACGCTGACCGATAGCCTGCGCCATACGATCAATCGACTCGGTGGAAACTCGTCACGCGTCGGGCGCCAAGAGATCGCCGCGCTTGCGGCGTATCTCAGCAGTCTTCGCCCACCCAAGGCTCCGACGGCCACCGACAAGACTGCTCTTGCGCGGGGGCGGGAGCTGTTCGCGAGCAAGACCCTCGGCTGCGCGAGCTGCCACTCAGGCGACGCGATGACCGACGGCGCCCAATATCCTCTGAAGTCGAACCTCCCCCAAACCGATACGCCCTCCCTCGTTGGCCTCGCCCACTCCGCGCCGTACTACCACGACGGCTCGGCCGACTCGCTCCGTACCCTGTTGACGGATCGCGGCAGCATCCACGACATGGCGGAGCTCGGCGGTCTCGCCGAGGCCGACATCGAAGCCCTCCGCGTGTATCTCTCTTCGCTGTGAAACCGGAGCAGCAATGAAACCATCTTCGCTCTACCATCGTGTCCTTTTCTGCACTGCCGCTGTGGGCGCAGCCATGGCGGCCGGCTGCATGTCGCCGCGAGGCGGTGCGCCCGAAACGACCGGCCCCGAACTGCGGAGCCCGGTGCCCGACGATGTCGTCGACGTGGCCGCTGGCGCACCACAACTCGCCCGCGTCACCACCAATCTGCGCCGCGGGCTGCACACTGACCCGATGACCGAGATCGTGCTTGACCCGAGCGGTCAAGCGGCGTTGACGCTCGACGACCGCGGTGGTCTGCGCCTATGGCCCGACGTCAGCGCCGCGTCCGCGTCGCCACCGATCGTGCTGCCCGAGCAAGACGCGAGCTGGTTCACTATCGCCCGCGCCGACGGCGAGGCGTTTGTGGTGGCAACCATCGACACCGTTGGCGGAGCACGCGTCGCACGAATCGAGCTCACCGATCATGGCGCGCGTCGGCGCGAGTTGTTCACACTCCCTGCCAGCGATCCCCAGTTCGAGATTCACGCGCTTGACGGCGGTCGACGCTTCCTCGCACTGGGCAAGGACCACCGCATACGCCTCTTCGATGACACCGGCGTGGTGGTCTCGGAGATCGACGAGGCCGGCTTCGTCCCGTGGCAGCTACGCGTGGTTCAAACGCCGAGCCGGCCCGTCGCGGCGGCGGTGGTGCTGACCCAGCCGGTACGCGCCCAAGCCCTCACCCTCGAGAACGACGCGCTGCACCTCGTTGGCGAGCCATGGATGGTGGCGCTCGATCAGAGCCCCAACCGCAACGAGATGGCTTTGTCGCCCGACGGAACCACCATTGCGGCACTGCGTCGTCACGGCAAGCGTGGCCGCGGATTCGCGCTCCAGCTCATCGAGCTCGCCACAGGGAATCGCCGCGTAATCGTCGGTGAGCTCGACGATCGCGCGCGGCCGCGACTGCATTACGCCGATGACGAACGTGTGCTGCTCGAGTCGGGCACCGGCAACGGCTTCTGGATCGAACTCGCCCAAGCCGTGCCACGCGACGCGCAGACGTTTCCCCCGGCGGTGATGACCAAGGTGCCGTTGCCGGGGGCGGCCGGCGATCTTCGAATGCAGGTTTGTGAGTCGGCCGGCGTACGCGCGGTCGCGTCTGGCGACAGCCTCTTGATCGATCCGCTCGACGACCAAGGTCACCTTCGGATCACGCGCTTGCCCCTGCATGCAGGTCCCGCCGCGCTCGACGGCCAGGGTCAGGTCGTCGCGTGGGCCGAGGGCAACCGCGTGTTCATCGACACGGTCGGCGATGCGACCGCGAAACCTGCCGGGTTCGACGCGAGCGCGGCAGTGCAAGCGCTCGCGTTCGACCAGCAGGACAGGCTGGTCGTCGTCACCGCGGCGAACACCTCTGTGTGGGGGCGCGACGGCTCGAGCGTGCCGTCGGAACCCCCTGTTCGTCCGCCGCCGTTCGACGCCAAGACGGCGTCGGTTGCCGCCCAAGCCGCGGGCCGCAGCCTCGCACTGCGTGGTCGGACGCCGCGCGTCAGCGCTCCGTCTCCTGACGGATCGCTCATTGCCGTGGCGCTGACGACAGACCAGCTTGCGCGATCCGACCGGCCATCGACCGCCGCTACGCTCGGCGTGTTCGCCGGTGCCGACGGCGAGCAGCTGTGGTCGTCGCCGCTTTCGCGGATCGACGTGCTTGCGTGGAGCCGCGACGGCCACCGCATCGCGGTGCACGATGGAACCGCACTCGTCGTGCACGACGCCCGCAGCGGTGAAATCGTGTTTCGCCGCGACGCCGCGGGCGTGCAGGTCGACGCGTCGGCAGATTGACCGCACGCGACCCGTGGCCCAGTCCAACCGGTGGGTCAGGCGGCGACGGGGCTCAGGCCGCCCAGTTGCAGCATCCGGCGAGATTTGCGATGTGCGTATGCGCGGCTACAGATCTGGCCACTCTGAGCAACCCGAGTGGTCACCCCGGCGCGCGCCGAAGTTCGTAAAAAAAGGAGTAATTCCAACCCAATTAACCTCGCGTGTCGCGGGCACGAACATTGCGCTCGCGCTGGCGCGAACTGGGCCACTACGCCCGGCGCTGCCACCCGCTCGAATGCGGGCATCCGAGGTTTCATGAGACCCATCAAGCTTATTTGGCTCGCGACCTTCGCTTCCGCCTGCGCTGAATCTGGTCCCGCGGGCGACGACGTTGTCGTCGACCGGCGCGAGGGCGTTTACGACTACATCTTCGGGTACGACGCAAACAGCGGCGAGACCATCCGCGGCGGTTCGCACAGGATCGCGACCTTCGATGATGCCGGCAAGCGCGAAGCGATCGACAACGCCAACTTTCCGCAGCGATTGCACCCAGATTTGACAGCCAACAGCGCGTACCGCCTGTTTGACGCCAGCTTGACGGGCGGCGAGTCCACTTGGCCCGTGTTTGCGTCGACCTGGTGGCCGCAGTCGAGCAACGGCACCGCGTGGCGTTGGCAGCCCGGCGCCAATACCGACTTCAACAACCTCAGCGACCGCGATCGTCTCTCGCCCATGGAGAAGTACGATCTGACCTTCAATCCCGGTCAGCCTCGCCAAGTCCCCGCGGTTTCGCACTGCCGCTTCCCCGACGCGCAGGACAACCCGGATACATGCACGCGCATCGACCACCCGGCGGTCACCGTCGCCGGACCGGCAACGGCGTGGGAGCTGCAGAACCAAGGCGTCTATCAACAATACGAGCCCGACAGCTGGTGGGGGCACTGCAACGGCTGGGCATCATACGCCACCAGCGAGCCGCTCGGCTTTCCGCGCCGGGATGTCCGGGTGCGCTTCGAGGGCAACCGCATCGTCGAGTGCACCGACGGCAACAACGCAGAGTGTGTCCTTTGGCGCATGGCCGACATCGAGGCCATGATGACCGAGCTGTACTTCAGCGACGAGGCCACGTTCAGCGGGCGTCGTTGCAACACTTCGCCCGACGACATCGAGCGCGATGGCGACGGTCGCCCCACCGACGTCTCTTGCCGCGACCTGAACCCGGGTGCGTTTCACACCGCCATCGTCGGGATGTTCGGACGCGGTGCGCGCAATCTCGTCACCGGGGAGACCGGTGGCCGTCCGGCGTTCATCATCGATCACAACTGGGATCATGAGATCTGGAACTTCCCGGTGGTTCGATACGAGATCGTCGAGCAGGCCGACGTGACCGAGGCCCAGGCGCAGGATCTTGTCGGCGCCGCTGGCTCGGACTACCAGTGGAACGCGTCCGCAGCTCGGTTTCGCCGCATCAAGTTGGCCTATTGGATGATCTCGGATTCGGTCGGACCAACGGAGCTGCTGCGACGCGCTGATACGCGCGCGATCGATCCAGTGCGCGTCGAGCTCAACTACGTGCTGGAGCTGGACGCCCAAAACCGCATCCTCGGCGGCGAGTGGATCGACGACCCGAGCGTGAGCTGGGGTGAGGACAGCAAGCTGCTTCATCCCGACTTTATGTGGATGGCGCTCGATCACCAGGGCCCGGGCGAGAACGCAGATGACCTCGGTGGCTCCGACGACAACCCGCACGTCTCGTACAGCCGTGCGCGGATGCTGCTGCGCTGTGCCAACGATCCAACCACCTGCGCCCCGACAGGCGGCGGCGGTGGGGGAGCGACCCTGCTCGACCTGGTGGCCGACGTCGGCGGTGGCCAGAGCCGCGCCTACGATACCGGGACGGTCCAGGCCGGCACGTACCGAGTCATGATGTCGCACGATCCCGCCCGCCCCGGCGGCGACGCCGATCTCTACGTGCGGGCCGGGTCGGCTCCGACGGCGAGCACCTACGATTGCCGACCGTTTGCCGATGGATCGGAAGAGGAGTGCGTCATCGAGGTGACGGCGCCGACCACCATCCGCATCATGGTTCGCGGCTACGCGCAGGGCACCAACGCGTTCCGCCTCGTCGTGCAGGGCTCGGGCGGCGGCACTTCGACTTGGTCGGGCATGGACGAAAGCGGGACCGTGGTCGGTGATCAGGAGACGCGCTTTTCGACCGAGCAGCTGCCCGCAGGGACGTACCGCTTCGCAATGACGGGCACCGGCGACGCCGACCTCTACGTTCGGCGCGGCGCGGCGCCGACGGAGACGCAGTTCGACTGCCGCCCGTACGCCTCCGGTTCGGCAGAGAACTGCTCGGTCGACCTCTCCGCACCGGCCGTGATCCACGTGATGGTCCGCGGTTACGCGGCCAGCTCGACCTTCCGCGTGGTCGGAAGCCGGCAGTAGATTCGAGCGAAGCGGTACCGCGGGCCACATTCGTGCGGCCGGCGGCCCCGTCTATCGCGAGTCGCACCCCTCCCGGCGCACTTCGCACCGGGAGGGATTGCAGCTTCTCCCGCCCGAGGCGACGCCGTTGGCAGCGGCGCATCGACACTCACCCGTGAGTTCCGCTACGCTCTGCGCCAAGTAGGGCGACCGCGGCCGATGATACGCACGTTCGGCATCTGGTTTTGTTTGGCCGGCCTCGGAGCGTGCGGGGCCAACGAGCTCGCGCAGCCGCAGACCTCCGTCGACGGTTCCGGCGAGGCCACTGCCGCTGGCACCGGGCTCGAGGGCGCTGGGTTCATCGCGCACTACTACAGCCCCTGGACGTCGACGTTCATGCACTTCGACGATGGCTCGGGCTGGACGACACCCCCGGGCGTTGCGATGGCCGCAGAGGACGGCGCGTGGGTGGTGCTCGAGCATCCCGATGGATCGGGGAGCGTGGAGTTCGCGTTCAACGACGGCGCGACCGCCTGGGACAACAACAGCGAGCAGAACTACAACACGACGCTGCCCGAGTTCTGGGTGAAGGGCGGTGTCGTTTACGACGCCGAGCCGGGCGACGATCCCGACGGCATGTTCTGCAAGGACGTCGATTGCGGTCCCGGGACCTGCAACGAGGTCGAGAAGCGCTGCGACTGCGATGAGGGATTCCTCTACGACGTAACCGCGAAGACCTGCATCGAGGACGCATGCTTCGCGGTTGAGTGCAACTTCGGTGAGCTCTGCGATCCCGAAGCGGGCGCATGCCTACCCGCGTGCACGCCCGATCGCCCCAGTGGTGAATTCCTGTTTTGCGCCCAGACCACCGCGTCGTCGATCTCCGTGATCGCGCAGTATCAGGGCGCAACAGGCGTAGACCTCGCAGCGAGTGCGATCCGCATCAACGCGCTCGCTGCACCCCCTGAGGCAGTCGCATTTCAAGCCGAGACCAACACCGTCGCAGTCTCCACCAGCGGCCTCGAGGCGTCGAAGTACAGCGTGCTTTTGCGCCTCAAGGACACGAGCGGCAACGCGATTCGCCCGCTATTTGTCCCACTGTGGATCGGCGAGGGCACGCGCTACGCCGACTTCACGTGGAAAGACGCCAACGTCTATCAGATCATGACGGATCGATTTAGCGATGGCGATCCGAGCAACAACATCGACAACTCCGCTGGTTCGCTGGCACAGGTGGATGATGTGCGGAGTCAGTGGCAGGGCGGTGACTATCGCGGGATCATCAACCAGCTCCAAGCCGGGTACTTCGAGGAGCTGGGTGTCACGGCCCTCTGGATCAGCTCGCCGGTGCTGAACTCGCATAACTCGCAGCCAGCAGTGGCGCTCGGGGACACGCGCAAGTTCTCCAGCTACCACTCGTACCATCCGATCACCACCGGCTACAGCGACAGCGAGACGTATGGTTACGCTACACCGGTCGAGGACGCGTTCGGTACGTCCGAAGAACTGCATGAGCTCGTGGCTGAGGCTCACCGGCGCGGGATCCGAGTAATCCCTGACTTCGTTGCGAACCATGTCCAGATCGAGGCCCAGATCTACGAAGACCACCCCGAGTGGTTTCACCCCTACAACCCGTGCGACGGGCATTGGGATGATCATCGCGTCGACTGCTGGTTCACCTCGACAACCCCAGACTTCGACTTTGGCGATCCCAACGCTATCGCGGCAGTCGTCGACCACGCCGTCTGGTTGATCCAGGAATATAACTTCGACGGGTTCCGCGCCGATGCGCTCAAGCACATGGACGACGCGTTCGTCCGCGCGCTCAAGACCGCCATCGTCGACCGGGTCGAGACGATGGTCGACAACCACGACCTATCCGAGGAGTCCACGATCTTTTACATCGTCGGCGAATCGCTTGGCGGTTGGGCCCGCTATCACGTCCGCGCCGACATGGTCCAGGGTCAAGTCGACGAGGGCTACTACAACACCGTCTCGGCGGCACTCCTTTCCTTCGGTGCGAGCGTGCGCAACCTGGCGGATTTCGCGATCCCCAACGACACCGCGTACCTATCGCCTCAACCCATCTTTGGCGGTCAGGGCGGCTACGCCGGCGCGATCATGGGGAACTTCTTCGGCAACCACGATCAGTGGCGGGCGCTGACGGTCGCCCAGGGGGACCATGCGCGCCTCCGACTCGCGCAGACGTTTCTGTTCACCTCCCCGGGCAACATCCCAATGCTCTATCAGGGCGATGACATCGGCACCCTCGGCGAGGCCGATCCCGACAATCGCAAGATGCACCGGTTCGATGGGCTTAGCGCGGCGGAGACGACTTCACTTGCGCACGCCCGCGCGCTCGGCAAGCTCCGCGAGGAGCACCCTGCGCTCCGCCGCGGCACCCGCCAAAACGAGTTGGTCCAAGACTACTTCTGGGTCTACCGCGTCAGTTACGAGGACGACGAGGTCTACGTCGCGATCAACCGCGACGGCAACAAGTCGTGGTCGCCACCGGCGGGGTTCTCAGACGCTCTCGGCAACTGTTCGGGCGGCAACGTCCCGGCGATGAACTCGTGCGTGTTCGTCGAGCGCTGAAACACCGCGCGCCCGCCTTCTTGACCTTCGGCTTCGTCGTGATCGGCGAGCCCGGGCGATCCCGTGGCCCCTCCCGCACGCGGTCGTGATACACCGCGTCGGCGCGACATGTCGGATGACCAGCTCATCGCTGTTCTTGGTAACTGCGGGTTCAAGCTGAACGAGGCACGTGCCTACGTGGCGCTGCTTCACTCCGGTCCAAGTACTGGCTACGAGATCAGCCGCAATGCTGGCGTGCCGCGCTCCGCGGTGTATGCGGTGTTGCGCCAACTGGTCGCGCGCGGTGCCGCCCGGCGCGAGGCAGGTCCACCGGAGCGGTTCAGCGCAACGCCGCCTAAAGCACTCGAGGGCCTGCTACGACGGAGATTCGAGGGCACGACGACCGCCCTGCGTGAGGCCGTCGCGCGCCTCGATATCTACCCCGAGGTCCCCGACGCGTTCTCCGTCGCCGGCTACGCGAGAATTCTCGAGGAGGCAGCGCGGATCATTAGTTCCGCGCGCACGCGCGTCGTCGTCAGCGGCTGGCCACGCGAGTTCGCCGCGTTGGCCACTGCGCTTGCGGCCGCAGAGCGCCGCGGTGTCTTCGTAGTGTTGTTCTCGCACGCAGTTTTTCCGCCCGGCATCGTCGGCATGCACTTCGGCTATGGCCTGGCCGAGTCAGCCCTCGAGTCGTTCTGGCAGCATCGGCTGGTGGTCGTTGCGGACGATCGCATGAGCCTGCTCGGGGCCACGGAGAACACGCGCTCCGACCGAGCGGTAGTGAGTGAGACGGCCGCGATAGCCGAGATCGCTGTCAGCCAGGTTGCGCTCGACATCACGTTGCTTGGGCAGAGGCACGACGTCGATCTCACCACGGTGATGGCAAAGATGCTCGGGGATCGAGTCGGCCGCCTCGGTCCGCTTCTGGCCGCGGGTCCGACTCCGGATCTCGGGACCACGCGCGGGTCGGCAACACGAGCTGCGACCCGCAGAGCCCAGCCCACGAGCTCGCGGAAACGAACGCGCTGAGCTTCGCGGCGACCGCCCGGCGTGGGTACCGCGTGTGGCCAGCCTTGTAGTGACTCACTTGTGAGTCACGTTAACGTTGACATGCTGGCCGCTATTCTGCAGAGTACGAGATAATTCTGTCTGAATGTCGTCGACTTGGACGCCACGAACGGCCCTGATGCGCCGCCCACCACGGTTGCGGATCCTGGTCCTCGCGGACGCGGTCAACGCGGAGTTGGGCCAACAGCTCACGCCCCGCGGCTTCGAAGTGGCTAGCGCGTGCACACCGGACGAAGCTCTGCGTGAGATCAGCGCGTATCCGCCGCAGCTCGTGCTCGCCGAGGTCGATGACGCAGGCACTGTGCTCGCGCTCCTCGAAGCCACCTGCGCGCGACTGCAGCAGGATCAACAGCGACCTCCGGTGCTGGCGAGCGTGAGCTCCGACGCCATCCAGCACAGGCTGGGTGCGTTCGCGCCGTGGCTGCACGCCGTCCTGCGCCAGCCGTACCCGATGGCGGTTCTCATCGACGCCGTATGTCGAGCCGTCCTCCATCACGCATTCGCTCACGGTCGAGCAGACGCGCGATTGCTGCGCGCGCTTGGCTTCACACACGCGCGTCAGGTTCGGCGGCGGCCCGGCATCGCCGTGCGCCGCGTGGTTCCGGAGGTCCCGGACGATAGCTGACACCTGCGCGCCGTCGCGAAGCTCGTGCACCGTCGGGCTCGGGGCGCGCGGCGACCCGTAACAGTGACCCGCACGGCCTTGTAACGATCGGACCGTCCGACGGGGTACGATCGGTTGTCATGGTGACCGCGCCGCGCCACCGTCTTACCCACCTCGATCAGCTCGAGGCCGAGAGCCTGCACATCATCCGCGAGGTGGTCGCCGAGTTCGCCAACCCGGTCATGTTGTACTCGGTCGGTAAGGACTCGTCGGTGATGGTCCGCCTGGCCCAAAAAGCCTTCGCTCCGGGGCGGATCCCGTTTCGATTCTTGCACGTCGACACCGGGTTCAAGTTCGCCGAGATGTACGCTTTCCGCGATCGTCTGTGCGCGGAGCTCGGGGTCGACCTAGAAGTTCACCGCAACGAGGAGGCGATCGCTGCCGGCACGAACCCGTTCGATCTCGGCACGAGCCGCTGCTGCGGGTTGCTCAAGACGCAAGCGCTACTCCAGGCCCTCGCCCGAGGGGGCTACGACGCCGCGTTTGGCGGCGCGCGCCGAGATGAGGAGAAGTCACGGGCAAAGGAGCGCGTGTACTCATTTCGCGATCACGACGGCCAATGGGACCCAAAATCGCAACGACCCGAGCTGTGGAATCTATACAACGCTCGCCATAACCCCGGCGAGAGCATCCGCGTCTTTCCACTGTCGAACTGGACCGAGCTCGACGTTTGGGCGTACATCGAAAGCGAACAGATCCCCATCGTTCCCATGTACTTCGCCCGCGAACGCGAAGTCCTGGTCCGAGATGGACTGCTTATCCCAGTCGACCCGGCTACGAGCCGCGGTCCCGCTGCGCTACGCCTACGCGCGGATGAGCGGCTTGAGCGCGTGATGTGCCGCTTCCGCACGCTTGGCTGCGTCCCATGCACAGGTGCTGTTCGCTCCAGCGCGACCACTGTCGCGGACATCATCACCGAGATCGCAGCCACGCGAACTTCTGAGCGCATCACTCGCGTCATCGATCACGACCAAGACGGATCGATGGAGAAGAAGAAGCGCGAGGGCTACTTCTGATATGTCGTTCGAACGCGACAACAAGGATCTATTGCGTCTCCTCACCGCCGGCAGTGTCGACGACGGAAAATCGACGCTCATTGGCCGGCTCTTGTACGACAGCAAGCTCGTGTACGACGATCACTTGAGGGCTCTCGAGCGGGACTCGAAGCGAGTCGGATCCGCGGGGGGCGAGATCGACTATGCGCTGCTGACGGATGGCTTGATCGCCGAACGTGAGCAGGGCATCACGATCGACGTGGCCTATCGCTACTTCTCCACGCCGCGGCGGAAGTTCATCATTGCGGACTGCCCGGGCCACGAGCAGTACACCCGCAACATGGCCACTGGAGCGTCGACGGCGGATCTCGCGATCATTCTCATCGACGCGAGAAAAGGCGTCTTGCCGCAGACGCGCCGCCACTCATTCATTACGTCGTTGCTCGGCATCAGCCACATCGTCGTCGCCGTCAACAAGATGGATCTCGTCGGGTTTTCGCAGTCGGTGTTCGAGCAGATCCGCCGCGACTACCTGGATTTTGCACGACGGCTCGAGGTCAAAGACATACACTTCATTCCGATCTCTGCGCGTCAAGGGGACAACATCGTCGACGTGTCGCGCTCGATGCCCTGGCACCGCGGCGCTCCATTGCTCGAACACCTCGAGCAGGTCAATATCGGTTCGACTCGTAACTTCATCGATTTGCGACTGCCGGTGCAGTACGTCCTGCGCCAAACCGCGGAGTTTCGCGGATACTGCGGACAGGTGGCGTCCGGGCTACTGCGCAAAGGCGACGCGGTGGTGTGCCTGCCCAGTGGACGCCGGTCGACGGTTGCGCGGATACTTGGTTTTTCCGGCGAGTTCGAGGAGGCGGCCACCCCCCGGTCCGTGACCGTCGAGCTTGCCGACGAAGTCGACGTGAGTCGCGGAGATGTCCTCGTGCGCGCCGACAACTTGCCGACCGTCGCCGCCGATTTCGATGCGATCATCGTCTGGATGCACGAGCGCCCGCTCGTGAGCGAGCGGCCGTATTTCATCAAGCATGGCACCGCCGAAACTCGCGCGGAGATTTCGCGAATCAACTACAAGTTCGACGTCGACACGATTAGCCGTCGACCGGCCGATCAGCTGGAGCTCAACGAGATCGGCCGGGTCCATGTCCGACTAGCCCGAAAGATCGTGTTCGATGCGTACGCACGAAACCGGGCAACCGGGGCGTTCATCGTCATCGATCCCGACGACAACGCCACCGTGGGCGCAGGCATGATCATCGAGCGTGGGGCGCAGGACGACGACGCCGATGCCCGGGCGACTCGGGGATCGCTACGCGCCCGCAGCAGCGATGTGACCGCGGAGGAGCGCGCGACGAGAGCAGGCCATCGTGCAGCCACGGTTTGGCTCACGGGTCTGCCACTGGCCGGCAAGTCGACGCTCGCCTACGCGCTCGAACGGACGCTGTTCGATCGCGGGTGCATGGTTGCGGTCGTCGACGGCAGCAACTTGCGGCTGGGGATCAGCGAGGACCTAGGCTTTGGCGCGCTTCAGCGCTCCGAGCACGTCCGCCGCGCTGCTCACGTCGCCCGTCAGCTCAACGACGCCGGCGTCATTGCCATCGTTGCCCTCGTGTCTCCCTTTGCACGCGACCGAGCCGAGGCGCGCGGCATCGTCGGCCACGAACGGTTCCATGAGATCCACGTTCGGGCACCGGCAGACGTGTGCGAGAGCCGCGACACCGAGGGGCTGTACGCGCGGGCGCGGCGCGGCGAAATTCCGCACTTCACGGGTGTCACCGCGCCCTACGAACTTCCCGAGAAGCCGGAGGTGGTGCTCGACACGGCGACGGTGGACGTCGCGGGGGCAGTGGCGAAGCTGCTCGAGCATCTCAGCGATCGCGAGGTGCTCCCCGCCCGCTGAGCACCAGCGCCGTGAATCAACCGCCGGTCCCGCCCGTGCCGCCCGTGCCGCCCGTGCCGCCCATCCCGCCCGAGCCTTCGGAGCCGCCATTGACGCACTCGGCATCGAGCGCCTCGAGCTCGGACAGGCAGGCGGAGTCCGACATGAACTCGGGACACGGTAGCGCACCCAAGCAAGCGTAGAGCTCGCTGTACGCCACATTGCAGGTAGGGCCGTACGCGCCAGCATAGTAAGTGACGGCGCAGGCGCACTGCAGTGCGAGCTGATCCTCCTGGCCCGCGTAGCTCGGGTCGCATTCGGTGATCTTGGCCGCGAACGCGGCGCACTCCGGCGGAACGGCGATGCCATCGCACTCGGCTGGCAGCACCCCGCTGGTGCCGTCCACCGGACCGGTATCGCCAGCGGACCCGCTGTCCGCCGGACTCGTCATGGTCGACGGGCCCGTCATGTCGACGCTCGTCATGCCACCGGCGGAAGTCCCGGTGCCATCGCCACCAGCCGTATCGTCGGCACCCGACGTGGTTGCATTGGTGCCCCCGTCGTCGTCGACGAGGTGCAGCCAACGGGGATGCTGCCGAGGGAAAGCAGAAAGGTGATGGAAGCACTTCGCTCGGAGGGACCCATTTCGCGAATCGTGACACGGGCCGGGGCCGTGTGCATAGAAGGTTGGCTCCCAACCCGCCGGTTCATGACGTGGGTCACCCATGGTAAAGAAGTGCCGTGACGACCCCGCGCCACCAAGCTTCTTGGCTCGCCTGCCTCGCGATCGCCCTTTCGGCGTGCCGGCCCGGCACACGCACGAGCGCAGCGAAACTCGAGGGCGACTCCCTGAGCACGGCCGACAATGCCGGCCTTTCACTCCGATTTCCGCCCGCGAAGGCGCCAACGATGCACGCCGCCCTCGAGAAGGAGAAAGACGCCGAGAAACCGCCCAAATGGGACGTGGAGGCCGCGCCCGGGCCAAAGCAGACAGTGAAGATCGATACCGACGAGGGCACGTGGATGAGCCTCGACGTGAGCCCTGACGGCAACACCATCGCGTTCGACTTGCTCGGCGACATCTATGTGGTCCCCATCACCGGCGGTACCGCGCGACCGCTGACGAATACCGTGGCCTGGGACATGCAGCCGCGATTTTCCCCCGACGGAAAGCGCATCGCGTTCACCAGCGATCGCGACGGAGCCGACAACATTTGGGTGATGTCGGTCGGCGGTGAAGATCTCCACCAGGTTACGACCGAGGACTTCCGTTTGCTCAACTCACCCGCGTGGAGTCCGGACGGGAGTTACATCGTTGCGCGCAAGCACTTCACCGCCGAACGCAGCCTAGGATCCGGTGAGCTGTGGCTCTTCCACGCAGCAGGTGGCAAGGGCGTGCAACTCACCGAGAAGCCGAACGATCAAAAGGACGTCGGTGAGCCCGTGTTCTCGCCAGACGGTCGCTTCGTCTATTTCTCCCAGGACACGACACCCGGCGATACGTTCGAGTACAACAAGAACCCGCATGAGGGAGTCTACGCGATCAAGCGACTCGACCTCGAGGAGGGTCGCGCCGACGTCTTCATATCCGGCGCGGGCGGGGCCGCTCGGCCCACGCCGTCGCCAGACGGTAAGCGGCTGGCGTTTGTCCGTCGCATCGGCCTCGGTTCGGCCCTGGTCGTGCACGATCTCAAGAGCGGCGCCGAGCGACCGATCGCCTACGACCTCGACCGCGACATGCAGGAGACCTGGGCCATCCACGGCGTGTACCCGACGATGGCGTGGACCCCAGATGGCGCCGAGATCGTGTACTGGGCGGGCGGCAAACTCCACCGCGTCGACGTCGCCAGCGCGAAGACTCGAGAGATCCCGTTCCGCGTGCAGCACCAACGGACGGTGACGGCGGCGCTACGCAGCCCGGTCGAGGTACACCCGGCCCGGTTCCACACCAAGATGATCCGCAACGCCACCGTCGCCCCCAATGGCCGTGCAGTGGTGTTTCAGGCACTTGGCCACCTCTGGATTCGCGATCTCCCGGGCGGCAAACCACGGCGGCTCACATCGGATCCGGACTTCGAATTCCAACCGTCGTTTTCGCGGGACGGACGACAGATCGTGTACGTGAGCTGGAACGACGACACACTTGGGCGAGTGAAGGTGGTTGGACGCAGTGGCGGCCGTGGTCGTGCAATCACGGCCGAACCTGGTCACTACCGCGACCCTGCCTTCTCCCCCGATGGCAAGCAGGTCGTATTTCGCCGCACGACAGGAAGCACCCTGGTCTCGAAACGCTACTCCCACGATCCGGGGATCTACGCCGTTGCGCTCGCGGGAGGCGTCCCGCGCCTCGTGTCGCGCGCGGGCCGTAACCCGCACTTCGGCCGCGCGAGCGATCGCGTTTTCTTTATGGATAGCGAGGCCGACAAAGACGGTGCCAAGACCGTCTTGCGATCGATTGCGCTGACGCGCGCACAACTGCGGACGCACTTGCGCAGCGAGTCCGCCACGGAGTTTCGCGTTGCCCCTGACGGCCGTTGGGTCGCATTTCGCGAGGGTTTCGAGGTCTTCGTGGCGCCGATGCCGGCAACCGGGGAAAAGGCGATCGACCTCGGCCCCAAGGCCGAGGGGCTTCCGATCGCAGAGGTCAGCAAGGATGCCGGTGAGTTCATCCACTGGTCGGGCGACAGTCGTGAGTTGTGGTGGTCGCTTGGACCGCAGCTGTTCCATAGACCGCTCGCTGACGCCTTCGGTTTCCTCGCCGGCACAGATGCCGTCTTGCCTCCACCGCCCGAGCAGGGCGTGGACATCGGGTTCGACGTCGATGCCGACAAGCCCAAGGGTCGTATCGCGTTGGTGGGAGGCCAGATCGCGACGATGCGTGGCCACGAGGTGTTCAAAGACGGTGTAGTGGTCATCGAAGACAACCGAATTTCTGCGGTCGGCCGTCGCGGCGAGATCTCTGTACCCGCCGACGCCAAGGTGTTCGACACAGCCGGGATGACGATCATCCCCGGGCTTGTCGACGTGCATGCCCACGGACCGCAGGGAGTCGACGAAATCACGCCGCAGCGCAACTGGCTGCACGACGCAACATTGACGTTTGGCGTGACGACAATCCACGATCCGTCCAACGACACCGGCGAGATCTTCGCTGCGGCCGAGCTCGCACGGGCGGGCGTCATCGCGGCGCCGCGGATCTTTTCGACGGGTACGATCCTCTACGGCGCCAAGTCCCCGTATCGGGCGCAGGTCGACAGCATCGATGACGCTCGTCGCCACCTGCGACGCATGCAGGCGGTCGGTGCCTTCAGCGTGAAGAGCTACAACCAACCGCGTCGCAATCAACGCCAGCAGCTCGTCGCGGCGGCTCGCGAGCTGGGGATGATGGTCGTTCCTGAGGGAGGATCGCTCTTTCAACACAACATGAACATGATCGTCGACGGCCACACCGGCATCGAACACGCCACGCCGGTTGCTCGCGCCTATCGCGATGTGATCCAGCTGTGGTCGCACACCGGCGTCGGCTACACGCCGACGATCGGCGTCGGCTACGGCGGACTATGGGGCGAGAACTACTGGTACGCACATACCCGCGTCTATGAGCATCCTCGGCTGCTCGCCTTCGTCCCACCCGAAAACTTCGAGAGCCGTGGGCGGCGGCGCCTGCTTGCCGGCGCGGGCGACTGGAACCACTTCGCGATCGCGAAGCTGTGCAAAACGCTGGCCGACGCAGGTGTGAGCATCCAGCTCGGCGCCCACGGTCAGCGCGAGGGCCTGGCCGCGCATTGGGAGCTGTGGATGCTCGTACAAGGCGGGATGACGCCCCATGAGGCGCTGCGCGCCGGCACACTCGCCGGCGCGAAGTACCTCGGGCTCGATCGCGACATCGGTTCGATCGAAGTCGGGAAACTCGCTGATTTGGTTGTCATCGACGGCGACGGACTGCGTGACATCCGGGTCAGTGAGAACGTGCAGATGACGGTGCTGAACGGCCGTGTCTACGACGCGAAAACAATGGACGAACTGGCGCCGGGCAAACGCAAGCGCAAGGCCGGCTTTTGGCAGAAGCCGGGTGGCTGAGCTTCGGCCTTGAGGTGGACGGGCGCGCGGATTTTTACCGGCTCATCGCTGTGGCCGCGTGACGGCTCGCGCCGTAGAACGCCGCGAGCCACCGTACGTGCCACCCCGGCTCGACGGTGGGGAAAGGGCGCACCGGGTAGCCGCCTGCGGCGCCTGCGGCCATACTCGACGCCGCGGTGCAGTGGGCCTCCCATGCCTCGAATGCCGAGGGTTTCGTCGACGCAATCGCCGAGGCGATCGCGGGCGTTCAGGCACGCCTCGACGGGTCGCGGCCCGACGTTGTATTCGCGTTCTGCTCGCCACATCATCGCGAGCACTATCACGAGATCATTCCGGCATGCTTCGACGCGTTCGCTGGCGCGGCGATTTTTGGCAGTGCGGCGGGGGGCGTCATCGGTGGTGGGCGCGAGATCGAAGGCGTGCCCGCGCTGTCGATCACGGGCGCTGTATTGCCGGGGGTTGAGGTCTCGACCTTTCATCTCGACCCCGACGAGGGCCCATGGCCAGCGGATCCCGAGGGTTGGCGTACGCGCCTCGACCTCGCGGCTGACCCCGCACCCGCCATGGTGCTGCTCTCGGACCCGTTCACGATCGATATCACCCAGACGCTTGTACAACTCGATCGTAGTTACCCGGCCAGCACGAAGGTTGGGGGAGTGCTCTCGGCGGCGACACAGCCGGGCGAGGGTGCTCTCTTCTGCGGTGAGACCACGTACACCAACGGTCTTTGCGGCCTCGCGCTCAGCGGCAACCTTGTGGTCGATACGCTGGTGGCGCAGGGTTGTCGACCGATCGGCACCCCTTTGTTTGTGACCCGCGCCGAAGCCAACATCATCCGCGAGCTCGACGGGCGCCCGGCCGCCCGCGTGTTGCAGGAGCTATTCGAGCAAGCATCGCCTCATGATCGCCAACTGATGCGCAGCGCGCTTTTCATCGGGCTCGTCATGCGTTCAAACCAGGAGGTCTACCGACCTGGCGACTTCGTGGTGCGCAACGTCATCGGCCTCGACGCCAATACCGGCGCTCTCGCGATCGGTTCCCTCGCGCCAAAAAACGGGGTGGTGCAGTTCCACATTCGTGATGCGGGGACTTCCGCGCAGGATCTCGCTGACACACTCGCCGGTTACGGAGGACGCCGGGTTCGACCCGCGGGCGGCTTGATGTTCTCCTGCGTGGGCCGGGGCATTGGCCTCTATCGGCAGCCGAATCACGACGTCGATGAGGTTCGCGAGCACCTGGGCGAGCTGCCACTCGGGGGATGTTTCTGCGGCGGCGAGATCGGCCCGAGCGGCGCGGCCACTCTTCTGCACGGATACACCAGCGTGTTCGCGCTTTTCCGTCGGGCGCTTGCCGACTAAGCGCAAGGCGCGGCCACGGGGCCGGCCACCTTGCGAAGTTTGCGGCGAACGAGCGGCGCAGCAGTTCGAGCGGCGCAGCAGTTCGAGCGGCTGGCGCCGCTCAGTTGATCTTCACGACTCCGCCGGAGATCGTGCAGCTCGTGTTGCCAGAGGTTACAAGCGCCGGCGTCGAAAGCTCGATCTTTGCGGTTCCTGTGACGGACACGTTCGGCGCAGAGATCGTGACGCCGCCGGCCAACTCGGCGGTGGCCGTCTTTGTGTGTAGCGTGACCTTCTCGCCTCCCGCGTCCACGTTGGCGTCGCACACGATGGTCCCACCCTTCTCAGCATGCGCGATGATGTCGGCGTAGACCTCAAGCGTGCCGCCTGACGAGCTCTCGACGAATACGTAGTCGTCGATATGGATCCGACCTTCTTTTTTCGCGGCGATTTCGACCTCGGCATTCAGCTTGGCACTTGCCCCGCCAGCGGCCTGCATCAGCGCTTCGGCGTCGAGCACCAACTCAGCGTTGTCGCCGGCGTGAATCGTGATCTTCGTCGGCTCCAGCGTGATGAAGCTACCCTGGCACTGGAAGGTGATCTTGTTCGGAGCGCTGAGAAATGCCGTGTCAGACGCAGTGGTCACGCAGTGCCCCGTGACGTCCAGCGATGAGCGCCCGCCCTTTACCGTAATCGACTGTTTGCCCGTGATCGTCGTGGTTTGATCACCGGTGACCGAGACGGTGCGATTGCCCTTTACAGAAACCGCCTCATTCCGTCCGACCAAACGCGTGCGATCGTTCTCGACCGTGGATGTCAGGTCCTTCTGGGCGTGAACGATGAACTTCTCCGCGCCAGCCAAGTCGTCGAACGTGAGCTCGTTGTAACCGTTTCCGCCGGGTGAGCTTGAGGTCTTGATGACGGTTTTGGTCTTCTCGTCGGGCAGCGTGTACGGCAGGCTGTTGTGGCCGTTGTACACGCAACCGGTGACGATGGGCCGATCCGGGTTTCCGTCGAGAAACTCGACGATCACCTCCATGCCGACGCGGGGGATGAAAACCGTGCCCCAACCCGGACCAGCGAACATTTGGGCCACGCGCACCCAGCATGAGGCGCTATCGTCAAACGGCGAGATTCGATCCCAATGGAAGCGGATCTTGATCCTGCCGTGCTGGTCGACGTGAATCTCCTCATTCGGAGGACCGGTGACGATGGCGGTTTCGGGCCCGAACACGCGCGGACGGCGGAGCACAGGCGCCGGCCGGAACGGCATGCCAGCGGGGACGCACTCGAAGCGGTTCTCGTAGCGCGTGGCGTCGGGGTCGTTTTGCTTGCCTTGGTCGGGGCAATCGCCGGTGTGCACGACGCGGGTGAGCAAGAAGCGTTGTTCACTGAGCGAGTCAATCCCGTGGTCATCCAGGGTAAACACGCTTCCCGGCGAGAAACCGGTGACATTCGAACGCCCGTGACCTCGTCTGCCGGACCGCGCGATCGCTTGCATGCGACGAAGGGCCTCCGGTTCCTGCTCCTCGATGGCAGTCCCGTCGAACATCGCATCGTCGGCGGCGTCGACGATCTTGCGCCGCTCGCCGTGGAGGTATACCTCGCGAATGCGCTCGCGAATCGGCCGAGGATCTTCTGCAATGCCCTCGAGCTCCGTCGTTGGGTCCTTCCAGTTGAATCCTCGAACGACGACCCGGCTGCTCTGCTCTGGTTGAATCCAGTCGAGATTGCGTAGCGACTCGACCGGCACCGAGTCAGGACTGTCGACGACGATCGGGACGGGCTCATCGTAGAGCACGGAAACATCGGGGAAGTCGTCGCCATTGTCGATCAAGATCAAGGTCTCGGCTCGCGCCTGGTCGTCGGGCTCGAAGAAGAAGGTGATGCCTTCCTCTTGCATCAAGCGACTGGCGAATTCGAGATCGGACTCCCTGTACTGCACGCAATAGTCGCGCTTGGGATAGTCGTCGCGGGCGAACCGTGTGACACACTTGCGACCGAGTTCCATCAGCGGTGCCTTCAGCACCAGCTCGAGAATCTCGGGCACCGTCTGGTCCTGGAAGATCCGGGTGTCCACACGTTGCGCGAACAGCCGCAGAGCCGGCACCAGGTACACTCGTACGTGCAAGTGATCAACTTCGACACCCAGGTAGTCGACGCGGGTGATGATCCCGTAGACGCTGCGGCGAAGGTCTGCGCGCTCGAGATCCAGGTTGGCGGACGCACCGATAAGGCCGTCCGTCTCAACGTCGAGTTGATCCGTGAGCACGTCAACGACGAGCTCGTAGCATTCAGAGAGTGCCTCGGTCCAAACGACATGGCGAACGTGCCAGCCGGGATCGGGACCGTCGTTGACGCAGAAGAAGTAGTCGGGAATTTCTAGCCGGGATGTGGTTTCACCGACGACGCTATCGACGAGGCCGCGCGCCTTGGATACCAGGTTGGAAACGCTGGTCGCGGTCTCGGCGACTTTCGCGACCGTCTGCACCGTGTCGATGATCTGGCCGAGCGTCGCGAGCGGCACCGAACCGGGCAACGACGGCGCCGGCGATACGCCTGGCATCGATGGGCCGAGCGGAAGGCTGGGGTGTTTCGGGAGTGACGGGGCGCCCGGCCGTCCTGGCACCTGCGGCGCACCGGGCAAGCTTGGCGCGGCCGGGACGGCGGGCATGCGCGGCAGACTTGGCGCCGCCGGGATCGCGGGCGCGCTTGGCAAACTCGGAACGCTCGGGATAGCCGGCGCACCCGGCAAGCTCGGCGCGCTCGGAATTGACGGCACGCTCGGCAAGCTCGGTGCGCCCGGGATTTGCGGCGCGCTCGGTAACTTCGGTGCGCTAGGGATTTGCGGCGCGCTCGGCAAGCTCGGTGTGCTCGGCACCGCCGGCGCGCTCGGTAACTTCGGTGCGTTCGGCACAGCCGGCGCGCTTGGCAAGCTCGGTGCGCTCGGCACCGCCGGCGCGCTCGGCACCTCCGGCGACTTCGGGGCCGACGGCATTTCTGCCGGGAATGCGCGCGGAAGCGCAGAAGGATCGAGGGAGTTACGCCCGCCGCGCTCGTCATCCATGCAGGCGCGACAGACTGGATCCCCGCGGAAAAGATCACTGCGCCGAAGCACAACCGCCCCTGCGCCCACCGTGGCCCACTCACCGTGAGTTCACACATGTCGAAGCCGACCAACCACCCGCCGCGGCGACACGACAACGCGCGGTCATGCGACTCCATACCACCCGCCCCACCCAGGGTTCCTCCCGCGGCGCGCCGGTCTCGAGATGGCCCGCGCACCAGCTGATCGTGGCTCTGTCTCTCTTCGGCGCCTGCAAGAGCGCGTCCGAGGGCGACGGCGCTTCCACCAGCGCGATTACTGAGACCACAGCATCCGATCCCACGGGTGCGAACGAGTCCACCGCATCCGGTCAGAGCGGTACGTCGCCGGCGGAGACAGGTAGCGGTGGTTCGGACACAGTCTCGGGTGAATCGACCGCCGTTGGAGATTCGGCCGGCATCGACTCAACCGGCGCAACCGCGGAGACCTCCCCACTTCGCGTGGTGCAACTGGCGGTCAATACCGGGCCCGTTGATGTGCTCCTCGATGGGATGCCGCTGGTGGAGGATCTCGAGTTCCACATGGCCAGCCCGCCGATCCCGGTGCCCATCGAGGCGGCCCTCGATGTGGTTCCGGCCGATGGCGACCCGATGAGCTCTCTTCTCGTCGTCGACCGCGCCACGCTCGCGGGCGTCAGCACCACGATCGTCCTCGCGGGAGACGCTGAGCAGCAAGGCGGATCTCCCCCTCTCACGGCGTTTGAGCTCGTGGACATCGGCAGCGAGATCGCCCAAGAGGACCTCCACGTCCAGCTGCTCCACGTCGCTCGCGACCTCGCGGAGATTCACTTCTCGACCAACGACCTCCCCGCCACCCAAGAGCTGGCTTGGGGGAATGCGTCGACCCTGGTGGTGGCTGCCGGCGAAGCGAGTCTTCGATTTGACACCGACGGTGATCTCGAGCTCGATGCCATCGCTACGTTCACACGGCCCGGTGGTACGGGGCTCAACGCGTATCTCACAAGCGACGCACTGGGCCTGATCCTCATCCTTCACGACTCGGATGGCACCCTCGAGAGCATCTATCTCTGATCGACGCCCGGCGAATCGCGGACATGAGACGCACACGTCCGCGAAGACGCCGCACCCAATCGGGCAGCTAGAACCCTAGGTCCTTCTTGCGCTGGTCAGCACTCGGCAACGGGCTGCCCTTCTCGCTGACGACGGGCAGCCCCTTCGCCTGCTCGGCGTTCTTCGCTTTCCACTCCGAGAGGTTGTCCGGCAGTTCGTTCTCGTCGTAGATCGCCTCGACCGGACACTCCGGCACGCATGCGCCGCAGTCGATGCACTCGTCTGGATCGATGTAGAGCATCTTGTCGTCGCCGTGGAAGCACTCCACGGGACAAACCGCGACACAATCCGTGAAGCGGCAGCCGTTGCAGTTCGGGGTGACGACGAAGGTCATGAAATCTCCTTGGGGCCCGGCACATGGTAGCGGCCCGCGCCGCTGCGCGCAGGCGAGTCGCGTCGGGCCCCTGCGACTGGTCGACGAACGCGGTCGACGGATCGTGGGTGGAGAACCAGCGTGCTTCACCGCTGGTCCCCCTACATAGGGCTACACGGGTTAGTTTCGCCGAAATTCCTGCGTTTCCAGACTTGTCCACAGGGTGGAGAACCTGTGGATGGCGCGGCGGATCCGGTGGGATCGAGGGGCCGATCGGGTCCGGTGCCGCCCTGGGCGCCGCCCGGCGGTGGCTGGTCGCCGCCGGACGCTGCGGCCATCATTCGGCCATGGCCCGCCGGCCGACGCGCTCGATCTCCGGACCCATCATCTATGGGTCCGTCTCGGTCGCGCTTACCACCGCGCTCCTTGTGGGGTGGATCTACGTCATCGTCAAGAACCAGGAGCTCACCCAGCGATGGGCCGGCAACCTCTGGCTTCTCGTCTCCGGGATCATCTCCTTCGCGATGTTGATCGCGGTGCTCGTGCTCTTCTCTGTGTTCCTCGCCCGGGCGATCCTCGACATCCGCCGCCAGACGACCTTCATCGATTCGGTCACCCACGAGCTGCGCAGCCCTCTCGCTTCACTGCGTTTGTGTCTCGAGACACTCGCGCGGCCCGGGTTGCCCGATCCCCACCGGGAGCGGCTGCACGAGATGATGCATGACGACGTCGAACGGCTTGCAGCGTTCATCGATGACATCCTGCAAGCGACTCGGATCGAGCATGGCGGCAAGGGCCAAGTTGTGAGCCCCGTCGACCTGGGGTCTCTGCTGTCGACCTGCGTCACCACGGTTTGCCGACGCCATCGCATGTCACACGACGACGTCGTAATCGACGTTAGGCCCGGCCTCGAGATCGATACCGACGCCGCGGCACTCGAGATCGTGATGAAAAACCTCATCGACAACGCGATCAAGTACTCTGATCCTCCCGCAAACGTTCGCATCAACGTCGTCGTGGAAGATCGCCGGGTGCGCATCGACGTGATCGATCAGGGCATTGGCATCCCCCGAAGCGCCTTGCGCCGGGTGTTTGACCGCTTCTATCGCGTCGACGAGGAGGCGGTGCGCGCACGTCACGGAACGGGGCTCGGGCTCTATGTCGTCAACGCCCTCGTGCGCGGCATTGGTGGCCACCTGTCGGCCCATTCCGAGGGGCCCGGCGTAGGCACACGGATGACGGTGCTCTTGCCGCTGGCGAAGGCACCGACTACCGTGGCATCGGCAACCGGAGCGCCCGTCGAGACCATCAGGCCATGAGCGAAAGCAGCGCCGTTTCAAACGAGCCATCGCGCGTGTTGCTCGTGGAGGACGAGGATCACCTCGCCGCGGGTCTCAAACTCAACTTCGAGCTCGAAGGGTACGTCGTTGACGTGGCTGCGACCGGGCGCGAGGCGGGCCGCCTCCTCGTCAACAGCGCGCCTTATCAGCTGATCATCCTCGATGTGATGCTGCCGGACATCGACGGCTTTTCCTTGTGCCAGCGCCTTCGCGACGCTGGCAACACGACGCCGGTGCTGATGCTCACCGCGCGCGACGAGGTAAACGATCGCGTCGAGGGCTTGAACGTCGGAGCTGACGACTATCTCACCAAACCGTTTGAGCTATCCGAGCTGCTCGCGCGGGTCCGCTCATTGCTGCGCCGGAGCGCTTGGGCCCGCCGCCCCGGGGCCCGAACGGCGCCAAGGGTGCTCCGGCTCGGGACCGCGGTGATCGACTTCGACACCTACGCCGTCTCGGCCGGCGGCGCGGATCTTCGTTTGACCAAGCTCGAGATCGACCTTCTGCGCTACTTTGCCGACAACCCTGGCCGTGTGATCAGCCGCGAAGAACTGCAACAGAAGGTCTGGAAGCTGCGCGACTACCCGAATCACCGCATGGTCGACAATTTCATCATGCGGCTGCGACGCCACTTCGAACCGAACCCGCGCGAACCGGTGATGTTTCTTTCGGTCCGCGGGGCGGGATACAGATTCGTACTGCCGGACTAGGCTTGAACTCCCGTGGCCGCGCCCGGTCATGCGGTCGACTCGGCGGGAGCCCCGCCCTCAGCGCGGCCCGGCGCAAGGCGCAACTACAACCGCGGGTACCGCGTCTCCCGCGGTCGAATCACCTGGG
This sequence comes from uncultured Myxococcales bacterium, assembly GCA_902826865.1. Lineage (GTDB taxonomy): Bacteria > Myxococcota_A > Polyangia > Nannocystales > Nannocystaceae > Xiheibacterium. The sequence goes on along the minus strand of CADEGN010000024.1, from coordinate 9,901 downwards.
CCTCCTCAAGTTGCCCCCGATACCGCTCGACGAACATTTCCTTCTCGACAGGATCGACTACTAGTCGCCTCGGCCAGTGCACCGGCAGGATCTCGTACGACGACCCGCGCCCCCGGCGACATGCGAGGATCCCGAGACCGCACTCCACGATGTGGTCGAACAGCAGTGGATCGAGGTCACGCAGAATCGTCCCGGCGCTTCCGACCTCACCAGAGAATGGAACGGCGATCCAAACCCGATCGGCAAAGCGCGTGTAGTTTCGAGCTTGCTGCAATAGCTTGGCAGAAAGCGCTAGTTTGATCTCGACTGCCACAATCTCCACACAGCTGTCGGACCGCCAGTGAACGGCGAGAACATCCACGTTTTCATACTCGCTCCCGGGACGCTCCGAGTGTACGTCGAACACGTAAGGTCGGTCACTTGGACCGGAGTCCGATTCGTAGATGTTCTCGAGGGCTCCGGATACGTATGTTCCGAGCCGGCTCTCCTCTTGCCGACTTTTCTTGCGGATTGTCGGAGACGGAACCTCATCCTCCACGGAAATCGACAGCTCCTCACGGGCTCCCTCGACGCGCGCTGCCTCGTCGGCCTGCCGGTCCTTGCTCGCGCGCGCCTCCGCGTATCGCTCGGCGGTCAAGATGCTCTTGCCGAATCCATGAAATCTGAGACCCGGCATCGGGAGATCCGCGGGTGGATCCTCGCAGTCAAAGTACCGAACGCGAACAGCCCAGTCACGAGCGTCCGGAACACCCGCACGCTCGAGTTCGCTGCGTAGCGCGCGGGAACTGACGATGCCACCGTTGTCGCGCAGCATCACGGCGAGGATGTCTATGACACGCCTCCACGTATCCGGGGAAGGTGGCAATGGAGTGGTCGCACTCGACTCTGAGAGGCTCTCGGCCAATGACACGTTCATTTCTCAGTACCCCAATCGAGACGAAGATACGTTCTGCGAGTCCCAGAGCCACGTCAAGTCGCTAACGATTGTTAATCGACGCACTTTTTAGAGAGAGTGAAATGGTGCGCACGAAAGCGACGGAGCGACGACGGCTCTCGCGGAGTCCCGCCAAGGGCCGTGTCCGGCGGTGCCTGTCCAAGCTGCCGATTCAACGCATGCTATTCGGTCGCGGGTTGGCGCACATAAGCCTCTGCAATGTTTCTCGAATCGGTCAACGATTCGCGCCCCTCAGCCCTCACCTGCTGGTCCATCGGTCGATTCGATCGCTCGGCCCGACGTCCTAGCCCGGCATAGGATTCGTACGTGGGGATTTTCCCTTCTGCTCCTACTGCTCCTACCCAGTTGCCATTCGCATACCGAAGCGCGGCATACCCTCAAACTCGGAGCTGCGGACATGCACATCGGGCTCAAGAGGCTCGGCTCGGTACAACGTTCCCAGATCTATTCTCTGCAGCGTCGGCGACGGTGACAGCTCATGCTGAACGAGAGCTTGTGCCGCGAGGCTACAGACCGGTTCCTCAGCGCTCGTCAGTGCGGAAAAGTTTCTCGACGCGAGGCGAAGATTGGAAGCGCTGCCTCATCGGCGAACCTGGCGTTGATTCGCGTTCCCCCGCTGCACGGTCGGGGGTCGAGTTTCGACGCCGATGGGCGGGAGGCTCATCTCGATGGCGGATGGGTCATCAGCACGCCGAGCGTGATGTCGAGCCGGCTGCGCACGAAGTCAACAATGGACGCGAACTCGTCGGGCCGCAGCCCGAGCTTGTCGCGGAGGTAGCGCTGTATCGATCGCAGCAACTGCTCGCGTACGGTCGCCAGCCAGCGCGCGGCGGTGGCTCGGTGCACGCCATGCACCGCGGCGAGCTGCTCGAGGGTGAGGCCGTCGGTGTAGCGGTTGCGCAGGAGCGCGCGATCTTGGGGATCGAGGGCGGTGATCGCCTCGCGTAGCGCCTCGGTCAATTCGTCGCGGTACGCCGCCTTGATGAACGAGAGCTCCGGATCGCTGCCAGGAAGCGCGAGCGAGATCGGATCGGCCACCGGAATCTCGCGGGTGGGCTGCCGGCGACGCCACGTGAGTGCCTCACGAACGGTCACGGCACGCACCCAGTTGCCGAGCTCGCCGCGGCCGCTATAGCGGCTCAAGCGACCCTCGGGGCCGAGGAGCTTGCTGCAGACGATCTGCCGCACGTCGTCGATCGCGTGTTGGTCGAGCCCCGAGCGCGCGAGGGCGATGTTGATGTCGCGATCGTGGCGAGCAAAGAACTCAGCGTCGGCCCCGGGAAGCCGCTCGACACAGGCATAGGCGAGCGCAAGTGCGGCACCGTCGAGTTGGGCGAGTTCGTCGACGTTGGTGCAATGGGGGGCAGCGTGCCGGGCGAGATGGGTGGCGAAACCTCCGGGCGTCATCGGCAGGGTAGGCAGTGCCGCGCAGGCAAGCGCCCACAACCGCGCGAGTGCGTCGTCGAGCGTCGGCACGGCGGACCAGCGCGCGGCGTCGGAGCCCGCACTGGCGAGGAATGCGGCGCGGAGCTCCGGTGCGGGGGTCACCGCCTTCAAACGTAGCACCGTCGAACGCACCGCAGCGCTGCCGGGGCGCGAGCCCGCACACGCTGCCGCGCGGCGCGCGTGGATTCCCGGGTCGGCGGGCGTCGGCTACGGTGGTCCGTGCCCGTCGCGTTGCGCGGCGGTGATCGTCGTCACAACGTCCCGTTACCGACCTTGGCCCATCTCGACGAAACCGAAGTGCTCGACGTCCTGCAGGGCGTTGCCGAGCCGGAAACAGCGGCACGCGTACGCGAGCACGCCGCCGACTGCGAGGCCTGTCGGCAGTTCATGGCCATGGTGGCCCGAGCGATCGACCCGGCGTCGGTCGCCAACGGTTCAGGGGCTGGTCGTGGGTCGGTTCGGCCGGGTGCGTTGATCGGACGCTATCGCGTGCAAGCCCGCCTCGGCGCCGGCGGCATGGGTGAAGTGTGGTCGGCCCACGACCCAGAACTCGATCGCATGGTCGCGATCAAGCGCTTGCACGCCGAGCTTCGCGAGCAAGCCGTCAAGCTCGAGGGCGAGGCGCGCGCGCTCGCGAGGTTGTCGCATCCGAATGTGGTCGCCGTCTTGGAGGTCGTTCGCGACGACGACGGCGATGCGCTCGTCATGGAGCTGGTTGACGGACCACCGCTCGTGCGATGGCAGCGGGCGCCGGGCCGTACGCTCTCGGAGATCCTCGACTGCTACATCGGGGCGGCGCGTGCACTTGCGGCCGCCCACGCCGCGGGTGTGGTGCATCGCGATTTCAAGCCGCACAACGTCTTGGTCGGGCCCGACCACCGCGCTCGCGTGGTGGACTTCGGGCTTGCGTCGCTGTTGGGCGCCGCCGTCGGCACGGGCGATTCGGATTGCGACTCGCTCGGAACTAGCCTCGTCGGCACGCCGGCATACATGGCGCCCGAGGTGCAGGCAGGCGCGCGCGCAGATGCTCGCGCCGATCAGTACTCCTTTTGTGTGGCGCTCTGGGAAGCGCTGTCGAGTGCCCATCCCTTCGCGATCGAGGGCGTTGGAACGCCAGGGTTTGGGCGTGACCAGGCGTTGCGGCCCCGGCCCGGCCCACGTCCGATCCCGACTTCGATCGGCCGCGCGCTCCGTCGCGGCCTCGCCAAATCCCCTGCGCAACGTTTCCCCGATATGGACGCACTCGTCGCCGCGCTGACGGCTCCACGTTTGCGTGCCGCCGGGCCGCTCGTGGCCGTGGGCACCCTCGTGGCGGCGATCGCCATCACCCGCGGCGACCCACTGGCACGGACCAGCGCATGTGAGCGCGATGCCGCCGAGCTCACCATCGCATGGAGCCCGGACGTGAGGGACGATGTCAGCCGCACGTTTGAAGCCGCTGCTCCGACACGTGCGGCCCAGGCGCTCGCGAACGTGGAAGCCGCGCTGGATGCCGATATCTTCGCGTGGCAGCAGGAGGTTGCGAGTGCCTGTCTGGGTGATCCGGACGTCGGTGCCGCTCGCATCCGCTGCTTGGCCCAGCATGGACAGGAGCTAGATGTCTTTGTCGAGCGACTGTTGCGTGCCGAGGCCGAGACGGTGGCGTGGGCAACTCGCGCAGCCGATGCGCTTCCTCGGCCCGACGAGTGCCGCGAAGTAGTGCCTTCATACGATCCTAGCGGAGCCGATCGATCGCTCGTGGCTGAGCTCCGCCGCGCAGTGGCCGACACGCGTGCCGAGATGGAGTTCGGCCCCGACGAAGGCACGCTGTCACGCGCCCAGGCGTTGCTCGACCGCATCGAACCGCTCGCTATCGCGTCTCTCACCGCGGATGCCCGCTTGGTTCTCGGGGTGACGATCTACCACGCTGCACGGATTGATGAGGCTGGTCAGCAGTTTGAGCGTGCGTACTTTGAGGCGGCGAGAGCAGGCGATCGGCGAGTCGGCCGCAACGCGGCGCTGAACCTCGCGCGCGTCCTGGTGGAGCAGGGGCGCCAATCGGAGGCTGGCGGCTGGGTTCGCCACGCCGATGCGATGACGGATCCTTCCGATTCGGTCGCCGTGGCGGAGAATCGCTTGGTCGCGGCGACGATCGCCCGCGCGCTCGGAGACGAGGCCACTGCGGTCGCGCTCCTTACGGAGGCCCTCAAGCTCGCCCCGGAAACGAGCGCGATTCACCCCCGACTGTTGACGGCCGTCGCGGAGGGGCACCTGCGCGCCTACCAACCCAAGGCGGCCCTCGAGCTCGCCACCAAAGCTCGGGCAGAGGTCGAGCAGTTGTACGGCAGCGACAACCTCGAGCTCGTCGCCGCTGAGAACCTCATCGGTGCGGCCAGTGTCCAGCTGGATCGCCCGGCCGAAGGTGAGCGGGCGTTTCGTCGGGCGCTCGAGTTGCTCCAAGCCCAAGGCAGAGCCGACAGCCCAAGCATCCCGTACACACGCGGCAACCTGGCCCTGGCCCTGGCGGCATTGGGCAATGAGACCCAGGCGATCGCGATGCTCGAGCTCGTCGCCGAGGATTTTCGCCGGGTCCTTGGCCCGGGGAACCGCAACGTCACGCAAAGCTACCAGAACCTGGCGAACCGCCACTTGCAACGCGGCGCCTACGCGGAGGCCTTGGCGGCGGCCGACACCGCGCTCGAGCTTGGCCGCGGCATGCCGGAGCGCGAGCTCGAGACCGCAAGGTCGATCCGCGCGCGTTCTCTCGCCGCCCTCGACCGCAAGGACGAAGCAGCGGACATGTGGCGCGCCTCGATCGCCGCGCTGCTCGAGCAAGATCCAGTCGACTACGATCGGCTCGGCTGGGAGCAGACCTCGCTCGCCAACCTTCTTCTGTCCATGGGTCGGCAACGCGAGGCGCAGGTCGCCAGCGACGCCGCGCTGGCCAGCTACACACTCAGCCCTGCCGCGCGACCGCGCGATCGGGCCCGCAGCCACCTCACGGCGGCGAAGATCGCTGATGCCATGCATCAGCGAGGCCGGGTCCGCCGCGAAATCTCGCTCGCGTGGCAACCGCTGCTTGCCGGCGGGATGGAACCGCGCGAGCTCATCGCGGCGCTGGAAATTGCTGCGTGGCTCGCCGAACGCCCACGTGCGTAGGCCGCCTCGAACGTGCCGCTCACGATTCCTGGGATGTGCACGAGCGACGTCGGCGTCGAGTCCACGAGCCGAGCACCACGACCACGAGCGCGATCATGCCGCGTGCTGAACGATCATCGGCCACGCCGCACCCGTTGTCGGCGGGTGGGGCGGTGTCGATGCAGTCGCACTGTTCGCAGCCCGGCGCGGTCAGATCGATGCCGGTTTCGTCGCGCAACCAACACGCCGCGGCGTAGGGCACCCCGTAGTAGCCCCCATCACCACACGGTTCGGACCCGCGTGACGTCACCCCGATGAGTCGTCGCGTGCCGTCGGAGACACGCGCGAACGCCGGGCCTCCCGAGTCCCCGTCGCATGAATCGAGCTGGGCGCCGCCGGCGAAGAACTCCAGGCCTTGGGGAGTGAGTTGGCGGATGGTGGTCTCCACCATCCGCTTGATCCCCGATCCACGGAAGTATCCGGACACGGTCGGATCCTCGCCGTATCCCACCAGCGTGATCACCTGGCCCGGTTGCATCACCTCGTCCCATTCCTCGGGCGCAGCGATCAGAGAGACGAATCCGTCGCGTGGTGAGAAGTCCTCAGCGAGCAAGACATAACCGAAGTCGTGGACGTCCACATGGGTTGGAACCGGGTCGTACTCGGGCGTGAACCCGATGGCGGCGACGTCGAGCCGTCGCCCCGACAAGACGCTTGCACCGGCGATGACCTCGAGGTCACGGAGGCGACGGACGTCGATGACGCAGTGGGCCGCGGTGAGCACGAGTCGCGGCGCCACGGCAGTTCCCGTGCAGAAGGGGTGGCCGTCGGAGATCAGCGCCACGACCGACTCGTAGGCACCGTCCCCGGTTGGTTCACCCCCGACGATCGGCGTTGCAGCCGGCTCCGGAACTCGGAGTGGTCCGGCGGACGCCAGCGGGCTCGACGCCAGGAGAGACATGAAAACGACGGCGAGGGGGGCCAAGCAGAGACCTCGATGGGCTCGAGGGGCGAGCCTCCTGGATCGTAGATGCGGTCAAGCACACCGGATTGCCATGCCCCAAACACTTGGCGCGGTAGGCGCTCCGGGAATCCGTTGCAGTTCCACATCCCCTCGAAGACGAGCTCGGCTATCTTCGTTTTGTGAAGTTTCTGGGGTCTGTGCCACTTGTGATGTTCGCGGCGGGGTTGGCCATCGGTTGGACCCGCTCGGCCGGCGCGGTCGTGCCCCGAGGTCGGGCCTCGGAGCTGCGCGACGCCACCGATCGCAGCGTCGCCTCCCCCCGTGAGGCGGCGTGGCAGGCCGCGGGGCCGGACGCCCGCATGGTTCGCGCCGCCGACCGCCTCGCGGATGGTCTGGGTCGAACATGGATCGCCTGGGACGGGGTGCGCGCGATGCCTGCGCGGATCCTCCTCGAAGGTGTTGCCGCGCCAGGCGCGATTACGTCAGCCGCGCGCGCGGCTGCGCACGCGCAGGCCCTGCTCGCGCGTCATATCGACGAGCTCGCGCCGGGAAGTTCGGTGGGCGACTTTGTCCTCGTCGGTAACGATCTCAGCGACGTCGCTGGCGCGCCGCTGCGCACGGTCGGCTTCATTCAGCAGTTCTCCGGTCGCGAGGTCATCGGCGGGCAGATCAGCTTCCGCTTCAAGGCCGACCGCCTCATCGCCATCGTCTCCGATGCACTGCCCAACGTTGCCGTGCCCCATCGCGCGCGGACGGTCGCCGCGAAGGACGCCACGGTGCAGGCGCAGGCCTGGGTTGCTCGCGACTTCTCGGCCGGACGCCACGTCGCCGGGCCACCCGGTCCGGTGGTCATATTGCCGCTGTGGCATGCATCGGGCATCGAGTATCGCGAAGTTGTCCGCGTCGACGTCGAGGCCCATTCACCGCGCGATCGTTTCGCTGTGTACGTGGATGCAGAGAACGGCACTCCAGTCGCCCGACGGTCGACGCTCGCGTTTGCCACCGCCGGCATCGTCTACAACGTCCCGATACGACGCCCAGTTTCGAGCCGCACCGAGTTTGCCGCACCCCTGGTTGGTGTCTCCGTCGACGGCATCTCACTGGTGACTGCGAACGACGGCACGTTTGAGTTCACAACCACCCCGGGGACGGCAATCAACTCAGCATCCGGACCGCTCGTCGCCGTCGAGAATGCGGCGGGCGAGGTGGCGAGCAGCCAGTTTCAGGTGATTCCGGGCAACGCCTTCGTCTGGGACGCCCGCACCGACGAGTTCGTCGACGCCCAGCTTGCGGCCTTCATCCATGCAGGCCTCGCCAAGCAGTACGTGTCTGCGATCGCGCCTGACTTGCCATGGCTGTCCAACCAACTCCAGGTCACCGTCAATATCGACGACGATTGCAACGCCTTTTCCGACGGCGATACGATCAACTTCTTTCGCGCGAGCTCGGATTGTGAAAACACCGGGAGGATCGCGGACGTCGTCTATCACGAATTCGCCCATTCCGTGCACGTACAGTCGGTTATTCCCGGGGTCGGGTTCTTCGATACCGGCCTCAGCGAGGGTATCGCAGACTATTTGGCGGCAACCATGATCGACGATTCAGGCGTGGGTCGTGGACTGTTTCTTGACGACTCGCCACTGCGCGAGCTCGATCCACCTGGGTTGGAGTACCGCTGGCCGGACGGCAAGGGGGAGGTGCACAAAGAAGGCTTGATCATCGGCGGTGCGCTCTGGGACCTTCGCGAGCAGTTGATCCTCAAGCACGGTCGCGCGGTTGGTGTCGGCCTGAGCGATCACATTTGGTACGAGTCTATCCGCCGCGCGGTCGATATTCCGTCGATGTACCTTGAGGCGCTGGTGGTCGACGACGACGACGGCAATCTCGCCAACGGGACGCCCAATGTGTGCGAGATCAACGCGGCCTACGGCCCGCACGGGTTGATCCAACTCGAGATCGGTGCCGAGCGTGTCGCTGCGACGGGCATTGGTCAGGGTGTACGCGTGGAGCTCCAGTTGGCGCTTCCGTCCTGGCCCGATTGCCCGATCGCGGCGACGCCCGTGCTCTACTGGCGGCCGCGCGGCGGCGTGGACACCAGTGTGCCGATGGTCGCCAGCGCCGGCAGCTGGGTCGCCGACGTCCCAGCTCAGCCCGCCGGTACATTGATTGAGTATCGGGTGGAGGTCGACTATGGCACCGGGGCGACTCGCGCGCTGCCGGACAACCCGGTCGATCCTTGGTACCAATTCTACGTCGGTCCCGTCGTGCCGCTTTACTGCACGGGTTTCGCCGACGGCGGGCCCGATTGGGCTCGCTCGGGTGACATGAGCGTCGGTCAGCCGCGCGGCACGCAGGGCAACCGAGATCCCGCGAGCGCTGGCGATGCGGATGGTGTCGTGCTGGGCACGGAGCTGCAGGAGCACGGCTTGTACACCGCGAACGTGCCTTCGTCCGCGACGTCCCCGGTGATCTCAACGGTTGGATACACGGGGATCCGCCTGCAGTACCAGCGCTGGCTCACGGTTGAAGACGGCTACTTCGACCGCGCGGCGATCGAGGCCGATGGCGTCGAAGTTTGGCGCAACTTCGCCAGTGATGATGAGGATCTCGCCACCTTTGCCCACGTCGATCGACAGTGGCGTTTCCACGATGTCGAGCTGGGCGAAGCGGCGGCCGACGGGGCCGTGCAAGTCGCGTTCACTTTGAGCCCCGATGGAGGACTCGAGTTTGGCGGATGGAACGTTGATGCGCTGTGCGTGGTTGCGGCCAATGCTTCGACAGGCTGCGGCAACGGTGTGCTCGAGGCAACCGAGGGCTGCGATGACGGAAACGTGCTCGACGGCGACGGCTGCTCGGCGGCGTGCGACCGGGAGGGCGAGTCCAGCGGTTCCGGTGAAGACTCAAGCGCCGAGTCGTCGGGCGGCGACGATGACGGCGCGGCTGATAGTGAACTCGTCGATCGTGGCTGCGTATGCCGCTACCGCTCCGATAGGGCTCCCTGGGGTGGATCCGCGCTCGCGGCATTGATCGCGCTGCTGCGACGCAGACGACGGGCGAATCCGCGGCAGCGTCCGGCGCGCTCACGAAATTCCTGAGGGCCTTTCCGCAGCGGCCTTGCGGAGACCCGTGCGCTCGCTCAAGAGCTGCTTGATGGGGGATCCTGCCAACCGACACCCATCGTCGAGATTCGCCGCTGCCGTGCTTCCGTTCGCAGTCCGCGCGCGAGGGCGCGAGCGTGGTGGACTCACGACCAGTGCGCTTGCGCGCCACACCCGATCAGCTCCGCGCGTTCATGGCGCGCGACCGCGCGTCTGTGGCCGAGGCCGATCGGCGGGGTCAGCCAGCGGACCGAGCTCGTCGCCGCCGGCTAGGAGCGTGACCCCGTAAGGGGTCTCGCTCCTCCGTGCCCGTGCCCGTGC
>CADEGN010000023.1:12727-46064 GCA_902826865.1 uncultured Myxococcales bacterium | reverse complement strand
ACTCTCCGGGATTCAATGCCCTGCGCAACTGCGTCGTCGGGTCGTGCCTGACGCAGTGCCTGTGACACTCGTCGCCCGGTGAACCAAACCACCTACGTTGATCGTCCGCGGGGTTAGCTGTCGACGTCGACCGCGGAAGGCTGCGGTGACGCAGCGCCCGAAAATCGCAGGGTGAAAATCGCGCCGTGCCCCGGCCCGTCGCTCTCGGCGGACAGACGCGCGCCCATCTCGGAGGCCGCGATCGCCGAGGCGTGCAAGCCATACCCGTGGCCATTCAGCTTCGTCGTGAAGCCGAGAGAAAAGAGCCGCGTCAGGTTTGCATCGACGATGCCCATGCCCTCATCGCGCACCGAGATCGCGACGTCATCGCCATCGGTCTTGAACACACGCAACGTCGCCACGCGCTGTTCCGGGGGCAGCGCCCCCATCGCATCCTTGGCGTTTTGAAGAAGGTTGACGAGGATCTGAAGCGTCTTGTGGCGATCGAGCTCGATTTCGCCGGTGAACTCGTAGGCGCGCTTGAGGTTGATGGCGTGGCGCTCAAGCTGATCGCGCACGATCTGGATCGCCGACTCGACGACATCTCGCACGCTTGCGCGCGCCTTGATCGTGGACGCAACACGCGAATGCGATTGCTGCAGGCTGATAATCGTCGAGATATGGTCGACCTTCTCATCGAGACGGGCGGACTCCGCGGCCAGCGAAGCGCGAATCTCACGCACGTGGTCGGCGACGGCGCGCAGGAACGTCGCCGTCTGCACCCCCGATACTTGGTTGTCAGTTGCCAACCGATCCGCGAGCCGGTCAAGAACTCCCGCGTCGAGGTCGACGATGCGTTCGGCAATGACTGCCGCCGAGACAGTTACGCCGTTGAGGACGTTGCCGACGTTATGTAGGATCGAAGATGCCACTTCGGCCATGCCGGCGAGACGGGATGCGTGCGCCAGCTCCTCCGCCTGGGTCTCCACGGCCTTCTTGGCGCGCAGCAGCTCGGCGTCGCGAGACTGAATCTCCTGCAGCATCGTATTGAAGGCGCCGAGAAACTCCCGCAATTCCCCTTCCCCGATCTCGGCCGCGCGAACCGAGTAGTCGCGTTGACGCGTCACGAGTCGTGCAACCGCAAGCAGTTCGCGAATGGGCCGAACAATCGTGCGGGCCACGGCCACGGATGCGAACAGAGACGCGAGCAATGCGCATCCGAGGACGATTGCTCCGTCGCGGGTGTGTTGCCAAAACGGTGCGAAGAGCAGGGACTTCGACGCGCCAAGGACGATGTGCCCGATCGGTTCGCCGCGTCCCTGAATCTCTCGCCGGACTACCATCACGTCGTCGGCGCCCATTTCCGCCAGAACGCCCGGCGCGGACTCCCTGCCCCCCAAATTCCCCTCGCCGTCGTAGCGCGCCAACACGCTGCCATCGACACCCCGCAGCTCGGCAAACCGGACGTGCTCGACCTCAGAGAGAGCCTGGAGATTGTCCGTTCCCGCGCGCGCGTCCTCGAACGTCAGCGCGGCGCGGCTATTGGCCCCCAGGATGTCCGCTTGGCGCTGCAGGTTTCGTAATGCTTCAGCCTCGAATGCGGAGTACTCAGCGGCGCTCATTACCGCCCAGGAAGCAATCAGTGTGATCGCCAACGTACCAGAAACGACCGCTGCGACTCGGCGCGTGAGCCCGCGCTTCGATCGATCCTTGACCACGCCGGAGGGCTCGGTGCCATTGCCACCCGTGGTGGAGGAACCAATGTTCGGCGCGTCAATCATCGTTCGCCGCTCGGATCGGCGCGCTCGCCGTGTCTAACTCGCGCGACCGCCTCGCCAAGCACGCTTCGCGCGTTGCGGTTGGGGTAGTCATCACACGCATACATTCGCGGGGCCAGCGCGACAAAAGGTACACTGTGGCGGTGAAACGGACGATGCAGCACGCTACGATCGTATGGCGATCCCATGCCGGCGCCGCAACCCATCTTCGGACAGTTGTCCCTCCTCATCGTCGACGACGATCCCGAGATCCATGAGGACTACACGCGCACGCTTGGGGCCGCCAACTCCGCCGCGCGGCTGCAACGACTGGAGCGCGAGTTCTACGGCAACGCCTCGCCGGACACTGCTGAGATCGAGTTTCGGCTCACCCACACGTTCCAGGGGGAGGAGGCCGTGGAGGCAGTAGCGGCCGAGCTGACGGCTGGGCGGCGTTTCGCGGTGGCGTTTGTCGACATGCGCATGCCACCGGGCTACGACGGTGCAGAAGCGGTGGCGCGAATGTGGGCCGTGGATCCCGACATCCAGGTGGTGATCTGCACGGCTCACTCGGATTTCACCTGGGAAGACACGATCAAGCGGGCCGGACGCAGTGACGGCCTGCACCTGCTGCGCAAGCCGTTTCGGCCAGAGCAGGTGCGCAACTTCGCGTCGGTCCTGGGCAAGAAGTGGGAACTGCGGCTGCGCGGCAAATCGCAGTACTGATCGATTGTCAGCCCGTGCCGCCCGACGTATCGGTCGCGCCCGTCTCCGCATCGGTTGCGACGTCGGCGCTTGATCCCCCCGCGGTGCCGGAGTCGCTACTACTCTCTGCCGCGGTGGACGAGGCGGTTTCGCCGCGCTTGGGGAAAGGATACGTCGTGCGGTCAACGCAACTCGTGAGCGTCACCCCGACGGCGAGAAGCGCTCCCCAGATCCGGACTTGGCCCGTCATGACGGCTCCTCAATGATGGTTGCGAGATCCAGGAGCTGCGCTGGAAGATCGACGAGCTGCTTCCGCGCGCGGGCGAGGTTGATCAAGATCTGGGGGCGCCCCTCGCGAGCCTCGAAGCCGAGCACGGCACCGGACGCAACGGCCTCGCCGGATACGCCGACGGTGAGGAGACTGTTACCCGCGCAGGCGGCCGCGACGCCCCGCACGTCGTCAAGCGATCGCCCATCGGCCAGCACGAGCACGGAAACGCGTGCGCTCACCGAGGACTCGACGAGGCTCGCCGGCGACGAGAACCCGACGATCGACACGGAAAACGGCAGGCCGCCGATGCTGTCCAGTTCGTTGAGTGCGGCGCGAAACTCGGCGGAAAACACTTCCGCCGGACCATCGCCGGATCTTCGAGCCACCACGACACGCACCTCGCCGCCACTGCGCGCCTCAAGATTGCGATCGAAGGCGGCGACCTTGCCGGTCAGCTTGGCCTGCAAGCGGGGCGGTACGCTGCTTTCGGCCGCGCGACCTACTCGGGGAAGGCATACAAGGCTCAGGATCCCGCCGACGATTGCCCGCCGCGACACGAGGCAGCCTGCCCGATCGAGGGCTGGCGGCGGACGCAAAGACGTTCGAATGCGCGGGGTCATGGCCGTGCTCGCTAAAACTTGTACCTCAGCCCGGTGAACAAGCGGAGTCGCGGCTCCTGGGCGCTCTCCAAGTGTTCTCGACCCTTCGGGTCGCGATAGGTGCCGAGGTTGCTCGCACTTCCGACGGAAAACGCGGCCTGGGTGTTCGTCACGACCTGCAGGCCAAGTTGGTACTGTAGCCCGCGCACGCGCGGAATCGCACCGCTGGCGACCAGGCGAAATTCGGCCCGCCACGGGACGATAAGCGTCATCCCACGGAGATTCGCGGTGACAAGATCGTGGTCGGAGAACGCGCCCGCGGTGTAGCGCGGGGCGAGGACGAACGATGCCAGCGAAATCGTCGTTCCTACCTTGAAGTCGTAGGAAACCCGGGCGTTTCCGAAGAACGAGGGCGATGCGGTGAGCGGCTGCCACCGGCCATACTTGGCGATCGCCTCGGGCAGCAGGCCCGTGCCTGAGATTTCTTCGGCGGTGAGCTCGGAGAGATCTGCGTTGTCGAGTTGCCGACGCGTCCAGCCGTACGTCACCGCTGCGCCCATGGACCATCGCCGGTACGAGCCGACATATCCGGCGTTCGCCCCGAAGTTCCAGACGTGTCCGAGATTGTCGTGCTCGACCAGGCCGTCGTCGGGGTCCTCGGGGATCGTGCGTATCGACCCGATCACGTTGCGCCACCGCGAACCGAACACCCCCGCGCTCAGAACGTGGGGTCCGAAACGCTGGATCACGTCGATTTCCGCAGAGCGCACCTTCTCCGGCCTGACGCGGTCCGCGGATCCGAGCCGACGTTCGGTCGGGCTCGACGCACGAAACCCCTCGGAGTAGCTGAACTTCAGGGTGCCGTCCTTCCACGCGTCGAAACTGAGCGCCAAGCGCGGCGACGGCGACTGGCCAGCCGGGAACCAGTCGTAACGCAACCCAGCATTCGCGCGGATCTTCGGGGTAAACCGCATGATCTGCTGGGCGTACACCGACCAGGTTGGCGCAGTCTCGTTCACGAGTCCCGTCGTGCCGCGCTCGCGCCCGCCGGCCTTTTCCGTCAGGTTATTGGCGAGGAACACGTTGTACACGCGATCGTCGGTACCGAGCATCGTCTGGTAGCGGCCGTCCGCAAACCAGTCGAAGCGAAGGTGCAGCTCCGCCCCGCCGCGCAGGCTCTCGGCATCCGCTCGGGCAACGCAGGGCGTTGTGACCGCACCGCAAAGCACCTCATAGAGCTGCAAGTCGCGTTTCGTGTACAAGAAGTGATCGAAGTACCCGCGAACGAAGCCGCTGACGTGTTTGCCGCGGGCGAAGTTGTACTTTCCGTCGACATGGCTTGTCGAGACGTGAGTATGAAACTCCGGGTTGCGGAAGATGACAGTCGCCATCGTTGACAGAGCCGTACTCTGCGTGTGCCCGGTGAGCTCGAAATTCCCGATCGAGAACCGACTGTGCAGATTCCAGCCGCGCAGGCGCGTGGCCCAGTTGCCCCCCCAGACCCGCTCGTCACCGCTGCCGGTGTGGGGACCGAACGCGTTGAGTCCAGCGAGGGCGGGATCGTCTTCGCTCTGTGGCCCCCATTGATAGGCGATCGAGCGGTCACTTTGGATCTCGGCCTGGCCCACGAAGTCGCCCGGCACGTCGCGGATCCGGAACCCCCGACCGTAGCCGATCCCGATGCGCCCGCGGAAGCCGGAGTCCTTCAGACTGGGCCCCGTCAGCCCACCGTGGCGATCCTGCGCCGGAGCCAGATCCGCGTCGCCAAGGACGCGGAAGCCGGGAATGTCCGACCCACGCTTCGTCACCACGTTGACCACCGCGATCATCGCGTTGGTTCCGTACAGGACAGATCCGGGACCGAGGATGACCTCGATATGATCGATCAGCTCGATCGGGATGGGGATCCACTGATCGAATGAGGTGAATCCGCTCCCCGGGTCGTTCAGGTTGTGGCCATCGATCGAGAGCAGGATCTGGGCGCCGAACCCAGGCAGGGTCACGCCGCGCCCGCCAACGATCGCCCGAGAACCGTGCCACTGTGCGACCAGCCCGACAGACAGGAAGTTCAACGCTTCGGCCAGATTGCGGATTCCGAGCCGATTGAGATCCGTCCCGGTGATGGTCGAGACGAACGCGGGAGCCTCGGCCAAAATTTCGGGTGTTTTCGATGCGCTCGTGGTCACGACCTCCGCAAGCAGGCCCTCCAGCTCGTCGTCGATCGAAGCAGTCACCTGGGCCTTGGTCCGCGGCGGCCCTTTGACAGCGGCTCGCGGCGAGTCACGAGCTGTCGTGGCCTGTGGAACGACGTCTTGGGCGTCGCTGCTCGCAGTGACCTCGGGCGGGCCGACGTAGGCTCGAGGCACGCCGGCCTGTTCGCGCTTGCCTCCCGCAGGGAGCGAGCCGGCGTCCGAACCCGCGGGGGCCATTGGAAGCCGCGCGCGATGGGACTGCCCGCGGGCGTGTGCGGCCACGGGCGACCCGCCAAGCACAGCAGTGCCCAACCAGGCGGCCACGCAGAGGACCGATCTCCCCATCGTGTCGATCCATTGCACGTTGGCGGCCGAGTAGCTCGGGGGCACCGCCCGGTATCCAGTGTTTTCCTAAAATTGTCCTCCTGCGTCCCTTGCGAGTCGGCCCCAGGGTGGGTCACATGGCAAGAGGCAGCGTGCTCTCCCCGACTCAAACGCGCGAGATCGAGCGACGATCCCCACGCCTATGGCCACTTGTGGCCATTGCGATCGCGTTGGCTTCGGCGTGCCTCGACGACGACCTCCACCCCGTGGTGCTCAACTCGGAAAGTAGCAGCGACGGCGGGGCGAGCGGAGACAGCACAACGGCGGCGCTCGACTGTTCAGAGTACCGGCTTGATGCGTGCTGGACGTGCTCGGCCGATAGGTGTTGCGAGCCATTCCTCAGGTGCATCAACGATCCTGAAGGCAGCGGCTGCGACTTATTCACACTCTGCGTACGCGATGGCGATGTGCAGAGCTGTCTGCAGATGTATCCGGACCTAGATTTCAGCCATCCGGTGTTCGTCGACATTATCACGTGCGTGGCCGACAAGGGTTGCGGCGATCTTTGCTTCCCGACGTGAGAGCACGTGCGCGTCCCCTCCAGTGCGGTCGCCCCGCTTGCCGCCGCTCGGGTCGCTGGGCTGGTTCTTGACCCACCCTTCGACGGTCATGCGGCGAGCGGCGCAGCGCGCAGAAGCGGAGGATGGATTTGGCCAGATGCGGCGGTATCATAAGGCACGATTCGCGAGGCACCCCGAACGCGCGCCGACACGTCGCCCCAACCCTCGATCGCAACCATCGCTGGAGGCGCGGTCGCTGCGGGGCTTGGGCTGGCGGGCGTTGAGTTCGCCGTCGCGTTGATCCGCTGGCCCCGAGCACTCTCCGCACCAATGTGGCTTGAAGCTGCGGCTGCCGCCACGCTGGCCGGGAGCGTCCTCGGGCTCGTCGGCGGAGCGTTGGCCGCGCTGCTCGCACGGGGGCTCGCGAGTGGAGCTCCACGGCGTGGCGTGGCTCGCCTCGCGCTTGCGCTCGCCGTTGTCGGTGCGGTGGTCGATGCCACGGTCTACGTCAACCTCTACCCCGATGCACATGCCCTCGTTGGGCTCGCGACATGCTGCGCCGCCACGGTCTTCGGCGTTGCGCGCCTCCGCGGATCGTGGCTCCGCCACGTCGCCCTCGTTGGCGTCGTCGGCTCAATGGGCGCCGTCGCGCTTGGCCGAGTGCCTTGGCCTGGCCATCAAGCGGTGTACCAGGCCGTGGTGGCACGCACGGCCGTTGTCGGCCGGGTTGCGACGGCACTTTGGCCGTCCGCGCTCATCGACGTAGATGCCGGCTGTTCCTGGCCCCCACCAGTCCCCTACATGGGTGTGACCGCGGCCCCCCGCGCATCAATCTTGCTCGTCACTATCGATGCGTTTCGTGGTGATCACGGGGGAGATGCGCTCGCGCGCCACCTGCCGCGAACGGTTGCTCGACTCGCCGACGCGAGTCGTTTCGATCGCGCCTACGCGGCCGCACCCCGCACAACCTACAGCACATATTCACTGCTCACGGGCAAGCAGCCCCACCATCTTGGGTTCGTCGCCGCCACGACGGACGTCAATGACAATTTCGTTCGTCTGCGCGACGACGACGCGATCATGCTCGATCCACGCAAATGGAAGCTGCGGCACCGCTATCCGCTCGGCGACGGTACGCCGACGTTGGCAGGCATCCTCGGCGACGCTGGCTGGGCGACCATCGCAATCGTATCGGACGTGGCGCTATTGCCCGGCGCCGGGATCACCCGCGAGTTTACTGTCATCGACGACGCGCCTTACCAAGCCGTTCGCCGTCGCGATCTCGGAGGCGAGACATCCGAGACCACGACCGATTCCGCGCTGGCGCGAATCGGTGACGTCAAGTCCACGCAGCCGTGGTTCGCATGGCTGCACTATCGCGACCCGCATCACCCCTACACTGCGTTCTCGCCGGTCGAGGCCTCGGCCAGCGACCTGGAGCGGTACGAATCGGAGCTCCAACGGGTCGATGTCGCGCTCGCGCGGTTGCTTCGAGAGCTTGACAGCCAAGGTCGACTCACCGACACCATTGTTGTGATCACGGGCGATCACGGCGAGGAGTTTCGCGATCACGGCGGTCAGTTCCACGGCACGACCCTCTACCAGGAGCTCATCCATGTGCCCTTGGTGGTGCGCGTTCCGTTCCACGAAGGTCGCGTCGTGCAGTCACCTGTCTCACTCACGGATGTGGCGCCAACGCTGCTCGATCTCGTCGGCGTAGTCGCGCCGCAGCAGGTCGAGGGCCAAAGCGTCGCGGGCCTACTGACGGATGAACGGTGGACCGAGCGGCCCCTATTCGCCTACAACACGTCGTACACGGCGGCGGGCCAGCTGCAAGTCGCAGTCATCGAAGGCTCGCTCAAGCTCATCGAGGACGAGGGCAAGGGCACGGTCGAACTCTTCGACCTCGATACCGACCCGCATGAGCGCTCCAACCTCGTCGACGCACTTCCGGATGACGTTGCCCGCCTGCGGTGCCTCGCCCACGGCACCGGTGTGTTTAGCGCTGACGAACGCGCTCCGAACGGGCGCCCATGACCTCCTGAATCGTTGCGTTGAGAGCTGCTCCGGTATGGTTCCACGTGTACGCCGAGACGAGCCGCGCCAAGGCCGATGCACCCAAACGATCGCGGAGGCTGCGATCGCGCGCGATCGATAGCATTCGGTCTGCGATCTGCCGGGGATCGTCTGCCACGAGGTATCCGTCGACCCCATCGCGGATGACCTCGGCGATCTGTCCGAGGCGCGACCCGATCACGGGCAACCCCGCAGCCATGGCGTCGAACAACTTGAGCGGTGAGTTGTAGAAACCCGCACGGATGCCCGAGATCGGCCGATAGAGGACCAACGCGGCATCCATCGCCTGCATGATCCGTCCGAGCTCGCCGTGCGCGACGGGACCTCGTGCCTCGACACCGGGACGCCCGGCGAAACGGGTCGCGGCGGCGTCGCTGATCACCACCACCCGCGCCGATGGCTCGTCGGCGACCAGCAGGGCGGCCGCATCCACCACCATATCGAGGGCCTGCCACGGCCAGCGACTCCCGCCGGCCCACACCGCGCGAAATGAGCCGCGGCTACCCGCCGCCGGGATCGTCGCCGGCGTGCCCCCGTTCGGCACCACGATCAGGCGCCCGCGTTCGATCGCGAAATGATCCGCGATGTCATCGGCCAACGACGCAGACACGCAGACGATCGCGTCCGCCAAATGAAGGATCGCGTGGTAGTTGGCGCTGCGATATGCCAGGTGAACCCGCGAGCGGGGCGTGATTCCCCGCGCGAGCACTTCCTCCGGCGGCGCGTTGAGCTCGACCACCACCGGCAATCGTCGCGTCGCACGGTTACGGGCAAGCAGTGCTTCATCGAACAATCGGGCATCACACCGCATGTAGATGACATCCGCGTGCGCCAGCATCTCGCCCATGCCTGCCCACGTCCGCGGGTAGGAACGCGTGCGCTCGTCAGTCCGCGGCTCGGCGGTGATTACAGAATGACCAAAACGGAGAAACTGTTCGACGACATGGTGGCCGTGCACTGCCCCGCCGCCGTGCGGGGTCGTGTGATCGCGATAACTGAGGAGAATTGTCGCCATGCAGCGTCACCGATTCAGCCGTCTGCGGGCGATAAGAACGGTGGTGAATACCGCCACGTGGAAGAACATCCAGATCGCGATCTCCTGGGTCTGAAGGTGGGCAAACAGCAGCGATCCGCGGGCGGCGACCAACTCGATCCCCACCAGCGCGGCGACTCGTCCGGCCAGGGCAAGCAGCGTGAACACTGCAACCGCCGCCTCTGGTGGCCGCCGCGTTGAGAGCAGGAGCAACACCGGCGGCGTGCAGTACTTGACCACGCAGATGGGCAGAGCGAAGGCGGCGCCAAGGCCCTCGCCCCACTCAACCGGCAAAAGCTGCAGGGCGATCGCAAAGTCGACGTTGGCAAAGCGCAATCCGCCGAGGGCGACGAAGTAGGCCATGAACGCGAACCCGGCATCGCCAGCAGCCAGCGCCCAACGCGACCCGGCGCGTTCGAGTTCGGTGGCAAACGCCGCCCGTGACATGATGAGCAGCGCGGTGCCCACGATCGCAGCGGGTGGCGTGGCCACAGCAACTCCGATGACGACGTTCAGGCCGCACACGACCGCGAGACGGATCGCACCGCGACGGTCCGGCAGCAGTACCACGACGATCGCGTAGGCCAGCGCGACCGCGCCTACTGCCCCCAGGGGTATCAGCTCGAGCCACCCGACGATCACCGGATAGCGGATCGCCCACTCCTTGAGGACCGGAAATCCGAGTGGTACCAGCGGTAGCCCAATCGCCACCAGCCAGCGCAGGGTCGTGCGGCGATCGCCGCTCCGCACCACCGCACCTAACCACAGCATGATGAGCGCCAGTGGGAGGTTTCGGGCGACCCCGTAGTAGTAAGGACCTAGAAACAGCCCGAAGTACACCACCGCGAAGGTGACCCACCCAAGCGCGCATGCCCACGGTACTGCCAGACGACGGTGTACGAGCCAACTCAGCGCGGCGATTGTGATCGACAAGACGAGCCAAAAGCCAACCATCCACAGCGGCGCGACATGATTCTGGAGCGTGACGAGGAGCTGGTGCGTGGCCGAGCCGAAACCGAGCTGCCAAATGACCACGAACGTCACCGCCGCCAGTACTTCGCGCCCCGCAAGCCGGGATCTCCCGCGGGCCGCGGCGAAGTATGCCGCCACAACCGCTGCGCCTCCGGCCAGCCACGGCCACAGCGGGCTCGGCGTGACGAAGCCCGGAACCACCGCAAAACCGACACCAAAGCCGAGCCGCGTCGGCCAGGGCGCGGGCATCGCGGTCAGCCACGCAACTCCCACCAGCAGCACCAGCCACGCCAGCCCGTCGATCCACGGACCGTCGGCTTTGCTCGCCCGCGCGCGCGAGGCTTCGACGATGGCCGCGATCGGACTCCAACTCGCCGCGAGTTCGTCGGGCAACCGCAGTAGCTCAAGCGCCACCACCCCCTGATACCCAGCATCGAGGCCCTCGCAACTCGCCGCGCCGAGAAGAAACCGAACCGTCGCCATCTCGATCTCGTCGTGCTCGCCCGGTGCGAACGCAGGCCCACTCGCGACGTAAACCGTCGGCGCGAAGATCCCCGTCGAGTGATAGCCATCGGCATCGTGACCGTGGTCACCGAGGATAAACAAGGTGTCATTCGGCCGAAGCTCCTGGAAGACCTGGCCGACGAACGCGTCGGCTTCCGCGAACTTCGCAAGGTACTCAGGAGCGCCGACGCCGTAGCGATGGGCGATCGCATCGGTATCAATGACGAGGGTCATGATCGTATCGATGCTGGGATCGGCGAGCCAGACCATCGTCTGCTCGCGCCCGAACGCATCCCGATCGCCCGTCGGAGGAAATGCAGCCGCCTTGGCCAGGGCGTCGCGGTAGGTGCGGACCATGGCTTCGTCGCCCACCGCGGCAACGCGGCGCCCATGGGTCGCCCACCGCCGCACCAGGCTTGGCCCGCGGGTGTCGGTCCCCGAAAAATTCTTCAACCCTGTGGCCAGCAACGGCTCGTGGCCCTCGAAGATCGTCCGCAGGCACAGGAGCGACAGCTGCGACAAGCACGGCTGAACCACCCCCCAACCACCCGCGTCACGAACTCTAGCGAGATTGGGCATCGTCGAGCGATCAAGGGCCACGTCGCGCGCGAGTGAGTCGATTATCATCACGACGATGCGGCCTTGCGGCAGTTCGCGCTGGCAGGCCGCGCGATCGGGGTCGCCAATCGCTGCTTCCGAGCGGTGCTCGAGGTCTTCGGCATCGGCGGCCGCGAATTGCAATCGGAGGTAGATCGCGAGCAGCACAACCGGGAGCGCGCCCAGTAACAACACGCGGCGCCAGCCGAAGTCGGGGCCGGACAAAGTCACGTCGAGTCACTTACAGCACGTTGACCGCACCTGTGCACGTTCTGACCGGTGGTGACAGCGCGTGAGTTTTCGCTACGTGCACCGCTGATCCGCACCGTCCATGGGCGCGACCAACGAAGCACGGGCATGGGGAGACGCGGCGGCTGGCACACACTCGACCAACGTCGACCCCACGGCTCACCGCAGCGACCGCAGCGACAACCACCGCGTGACGAACGCCAGCTCCTCTCGGCCGATCACCCCAGTCGCGCGCCCAAGCGGGATGAAGATCGAGAGATAAAGGGCAGCACCCATGGCTGCCCCGGCACCCGAACCGACGTCGACAATCTGACGCACCGCGGCGACCACGATCGCAACGACGGCGGACAGCGTGAGAACCCGGAGGTAATGGGCCCACGGCAATGCCACCGCAGCGCCGCCACCAAAGGCGATGCCGATCTGGTCGAGTGCGAACCACCACGCCAACAGCGTCGCAGCGAGCGTCGCCAGCGGCGCACCATACGTTCCGATCGCGAGGGTCAGCGGCACGCTGAGCACGGCATTGGCGCCGAGCAGCAGCAGCGCGTTGGCCAGCATCGTCTTCGTCCGCCCCGTCGCTTGCAGCATCGGGCCGTAGGCAGCAACGCGTGTCAACAGGTTCAAGGTGAAGATCTGAAACGGAATGGTTGCACCCGCGAACGCGTCACCGAACACCGCGACGATCAGATCACTGGCGATCGCAGTCACCATCGCCGCCAGCGGAAGCACCACCAGCGCTACTTTCATCACCGTCGCGTGCCACAATGCACGGAGCTCTTCGAGGCGATTTTGGGCGTACAACTCGACGTAGCGCACCTGCATCACCGCGCCGATGGCGTAGGGAATCATAGTAACGAGCGGGAGCTCCCAAGACGCCACCGACACCAGCGCAAACGCTTCGGCGCCGACCAGCCACAGCACCACATACTTGTCGAGCTGCTGACTGAGCCGGCCGCACATCGATGCCAACCCTGCCGGCACGGCAAAACGCAGGATCGTCACCAGCTCGCTACGGATGAGCCATCGCGCCCCCGCGGGCAGCGGGTAGACGCCGCGCACCAGCGCCACGTAGACCATCCCCCGCACCGCCGCGGCGGCGGCCATGCACCGCGGGATATCGGTGAGCTCGAGCCCAGGCACCACTGCGGGCGAGAGCACTGCCACGGTGCGCAGAACCGAGAAGCCGACAAACAGCAGCGAGGCCGCCCGCGCTCGACCACCCGCAAGCATTTGGTTGACGGCGGGTTGCGTGGGCAGTTCGATCAGCAGAACGAGGCCAAGCCAACCCATCGCCCCGACGAGGTCGAGTTCGGGATTGCTCAGCCCCCATGCTGCCAGCGCCACGGCGGCAATCACGGGTATCGCGGCCACCGCCAACAGACCCGAGGTCTGGCGAACGATCGCAGCTGTCCGCGAACGGTCGCGACCAACGAAGTAGAAGACTGCGTCGGCCAATCCCAGGGAACCCAGGGCCAGCGCGGAGTCGTAAAGCAACACAATCCCGGCGAAGTAAGCAAACCCCGGCCCGTACAGCCACGGCGCGGCCACGACCGCGGCAAGCGTGACCAGCGTGGCCGCCAGCCGGCTATAGAGGTAGAGCCCCGCGGCCTCGGCGTAGCCCGCGTGCGAGCCCGACGACTCCGACGCCTCCGACATGGTCGCCACCGACTATACCTGGCTTCGCCGACGGAGCTGACAATCACGGGCGACCCGACGATTGCGAGCGATCAGCGCGGATGCTACAGATCGCCGGCCGTGGAGCATGTCGCTGAGGATCGCGTCGCCCGTGTCGGCCGCGAGATCGGTTGGCTCCGCGATGATTTTCTGCCCACCTCGGAAACGTTCATCTACACCGGGTTGGTCGCTCTTGATCGCTACCGCGTCCAGGTATTTAGCCTGCGCCGCCATAGCGCGACGAAGTTCCCGTTTGACGACGTCGTCGCCCTTGCGGACGAGCCGTGGGGCCAGGTCCAGTCGTTCCTGTATCGCGCTCTCGGGTGGTCGCCCGCGTTTTCTCGCTGGGCGCGCAAGGTTGCCCTCGTCCACACACACATGGGCTTTTCCGGCGTGCACGGGTTGGCGGCTGCACGCAGGGCCGGCGTACCGTGCGTGACGAGTTTTTACGGTCGCGACGTGACGCTGCGCTCGGTCTCGCCCTTCGCAATCCATCCGGTGTACTGGCCCTATCGCTTGCTGGCACCGCTGCTCTTCGCCCACGGCGATCGCGTTCTCGTGCTCTCTCGCCACATGCGGGCCGCACTCATCGCGCAGGGTTGCCCCGACCACAAGTTGCGCGTCGTACCCCTCGCCGTCGACGTTGCCCGCTTTGCCGTCGAGCGCTCTCCAACGCGCTCGCGATCCTTGACGGTGCTGATGGTCGGACGCGAGGTCGACAAGAAGGGCTTTGATGATGGACTGCGGGCCTGCGCGGCGGCGCGCCGCGAGGGTGCGGATATCCGCGTGGTTGTGCTCGGTACGGGTGGGCCGCTGCGCGACGAACTACAACGGCTTGCCGCCGCACTTGCCCTCGACGTCGCGTGGCCGAGCCCGACGACACGCGTGGCCACAGCGATGGCCGAAGCTGACGTGCTGCTAGCACCCAGCAGGACCGCGGCCGACGGCGACCAGGAGGGCACGCCGACGGTGATCTGTGAGGGCTCTGCCGCCAGGCTGCCGATCGTTGCGACGCGCCACGCCGGAATTCCCGAGCAGGTCGACGACGGTGTCACCGGCCTGCTCGCCGATGAACGCGATCACGCGGGACTGGCTGCGCACCTGCTCCGCCTCGCCCGCGATCCGGATCTGCGATGTTCGCTCGGCGACGCAGGCCACGACAAGATGTGGCGCGAATACGACGTGAGTGTGTTGCGCGACAACTTGCAGGCCGTGTACGACGAGCTACTAGGCCTCGCGACCGAAACCCAGCGAGGGGAGCAACGACGATGAGCCAGGGCATGACGGTGGTAATTCTCTGCGGCGGCCGAGGCACACGATTCCGCGAGCAGACTGAGTTTCGGCCCAAGCCCATGATCGAGGTCGCGGGGCGCCCGATCCTGTGGCACATCATGAGCAACTACGCCGGCTGGGGCTTTCGAGACTTCGTGCTCTGCCTCGGCTACAAGGCCGACGTCATCAAGCGATACTTTCTCGACTACGCCGCGTTGCAAAGCGATTTCACCGTCGATCTCGAGGAACCTGGCCGAATCCGCTACCACGGCGGCGAGCGTTCCGATTGGCGAGTGACGTGCGTCGACACCGGGCTCGACGCCATGACGGGCGCCCGCCTAAAGCGGGTGCAGCGCTACGTGCAGGGCGACTTCCTGCTCACCTACGGCGATGGACTCTCCGACGTCGACGTACCAGCGACGGTGGCGTTTCACCGACGCCACAACAAGATCGCAACTGTCACTGGGGTACGCCCACAGAGTCGCTTCGGTGAGCTCGTTGTGCGCGGCGAGCATGTGGACCAGTTCAGCGAGAAGCCCCACGTCGAACAGGGCTACATCAACGGCGGCTTCTTCGTATTCTCGCCGCGGATGTTCGACTACGTGGTCGACCACGATGCCTGCATTCTCGAACGCGAACCCCTCGAGCGCGTCGCCCGTGACGGTGAGCTCATGATGCATCCGCACCACGGGTTTTGGCAGTGCATGGACACCGCCCGCGACCTCGAGCGCCTCGAGGAACATTGGGCCTCCGGCCGCGCGCCTTGGGTCAACTGGCAGCGCTAGCCTCTGCGGTGATCGGCCGCACGCATCGCGCCGACAAGATGCTCCCTACGCGGCGATCGTGATAGGAATAGACGGAGAAGATGGACGCTCCGGCGACGCGAAAGACGGGTTTCTCCAGGGCGTTCGCCGCCATGGTTGCCGGCACTCGCCTGCGCGCCGCGTTGGCGCTGGTCATCGTCAGCGTCCTCTCGACCGTCGCGGGACTATACGGCCGCGGTGTCAAGGTCGACACCAACCTCGAGGCGCTCCTCGCAAGAACTTCGCCGTCGGTCAAAGCGCTCGACGAGCTGCGCGCGCGTCAAGGATCCACGGACCTCCTCGACATCCCCGTGCGCAGCAGTGACCCGGAGGCCAACCGACGGCTGGCCGCCGATATCGCCGCGCGGCTCTCAGCTTGGCCCGAGGTTCTCGAAGTCACCACCGAGCGCGACTTCACGCCGTTGCGCGATCGGGCGCTGTACTTTCTCGACCACGACGACCTGATCAAGTTGCGCGATCGCCTCAAGCGCGAGCGCCAGCGCGCCATCGCCCGACGCATGGGACTTGGCGACAGCCAGTTCGATGAGCGCGTTCTCGACACGGACGATTGGGATGAGGACCCCGAAGAGCAGGACGCCGAGGCCGACGAACCGGCCAAGACCAAGCCGAAAGCGCCCGTTGACGCGCTACCCAACGATGGCAGCGGCGACGGCTCGCTGGCCGACGATGAGAGCGATCTGCGGCGCCTGCTCGACGACCAGAAGCAGAAGTTGCTCGAGGGCGGGCGCATCAAGCAGCGCGATCTCGACTTGATTTGGCCGGTCGAAAACGACAAGGGCGAGCTGCTCCTCCCCGACAAGGTCGCACGCTCCACCGCCTCCGCCGATGGGACCATTGCGTTGGTTCAGGCGAGACTAAGCAAACCGCCCACCGACGTTGCGTTTTCCACGGGCATCACCGCGAAGGTGGAAGCGCTGTTCACCGAGCTCGAGCTCACCTCGTATGCGCCCGACATGCTCGCGAAGGTCGCGGGTTCGTATTCAGGCTCGACTGAAGCGAGCACGATTCTCGTCGACCTCAACCGCGCCACGTGGTTGTCTGCCGCGTTGGTGACCGCGAGTCTCATTGTCGGCTTTCGCACCTTTCGCGGCATCGCCATTGCCCTCTTGCCCCTCGCGTGCGGGATCTTCATCACCGTCGCCGCAGCGCGGTGGGTGCTGGGCTCCATCAACGTCCTGACGGCGTTCTTGTTCGCCGTCTTGCTCGGGATCGGCGTCGACTTTGCGATCCACCTCTACGCTCAGCGCGAGCAGCAGGGCCCTACGGCGGATTGGGGCGCGATCTTCCGGGAGCACACCCGTCCACTATTGATGGCCGCAGCCACCACCGTGGGCAGCTTTCTCGTCCTGCTTTTCGCCGATTTTCGCGGGTTCCAAGAGTTCGGTGAGATCGCCGCGATCGGTGTCACGATCGCGCTTGCCTGTGCGTTCGTGATGGTGCCGGCGATCGACACCCTGGCCGGACCGTTAACCCGAAGCGCGAAGATAGGCGAAGTCGACCAAGCCGCGCTGGGGCCCTATCGTCGACCCACCCTTCGTCGACTCCTGTTGCTCGCAGTCGTTATCATTGGAACGTTCGGCGCGCTGCGGGTCTCGTTTGAGCGCGACATGCGAAACCTGCGGGCCCCGAA
Organism: uncultured Myxococcales bacterium; assembly: GCA_902826865.1. Lineage (GTDB taxonomy): Bacteria > Myxococcota_A > Polyangia > Nannocystales > Nannocystaceae > Xiheibacterium. The sequence goes on along the minus strand of CADEGN010000023.1, from coordinate 28,846 downwards.
AACCGAGGGGGAGAAAGGCATCGCCTACGCCAAGGCCCTCGCGGACACCCAGCCCACGGGTACGCCGGTGGCGATCCTCGCCGACTCGACCGAGCAACTCGATCAAGCGGTCGAGATCCTTCGGGCGCACAACACGGACAAGAACGAGGGCATGAAGGACCCGTGGATCCGTGAAGTGGTCAGCCTCGCCGCCAACCTGCCCAAGGATCAGGAGGCGAAGCAGCCCCTGCTAAAAGAGATCGCCAATCTCGCCCGCGGCTTTCACGCCGAGATCCCTACGCTGCGCACGGACGACCCGGCGCGCAAATACGCGACGCACCTCTCGGCCCTCGCCAAGCTCGGGAGCACGCCGCCGATCGACGATGCGTCGATCCCGGAATGGGCCAAGTCGTTGTTTCGCGAGAAGACCGGCGAGATCGGTCGCATCGGCCTGCTGTACGTCGACATCTACGACTACGACCTCGAGGAGGTCGTGTGGATCACCGAACGCTTTCGCGAGTTGGTGGCACCTACGGGTGTGCGCGGTGCGTCGACGCGCTTCATTCTCGCCGACCTCACCATGGAGGTCGAGAGCGACTTCAAGCGACTCCCGCCGTACGCACTTGGCGTCATCTTGTTGCTCCTCGTCATCGACCTCAAGGCCTTTCGTCCCACCATTGCGACGTTCGCGTCGCTATGCGGTGGCATTCTTCTCACCTTCGGGGTGATGGGCATCGCAGCGATCCGCATCAATTTTTACAACTTGGTGGTCATGCCCGCGGTCATCGGCCTCGGCATCGACGCCAGCATTCACCTGTGGCACTCGCGCAAGCACGGTGCGATCGGAGCCACGAGCAAGGGTGCGATCTACTCGGCGTTGACTACGGCGGGCGCTTTCGCCGGGCTCTTGGTCGCACGCCACGCGGGCCTTCGCAGCATTGGCACGCTGGGCGTCGTTGCAACGCTGTGCGGCGTCGCGGTGGCGATCGTCGCGCTAGGATGGCCTCGCAAACCATCGGCGTAAGGCCTGTGCAGTCGTCGCCCAGCGTCCGGGTTATCGGCAACCGCCGCGCCTGTCCGTGTGTTCAGATCCGCCGCACAGTTACGGGCATCCGGTTCTCTCGGTGGAGACCGAACTGACGTCGATTGTTGGCCGCTGCGGCGGGCCAAGAGCAAGATCCCAACGTGACGCGCCGCGAGCGCCCGGGGCCCCGACGCCCGCCCATGATGATCCGGACGGCGGCAGCCGGTGCGGTGGCCGTGGCGGTGCTCGTCGTCGCCGACGTCGGCTGGGCCGTGCGTCATGGCGGACCGATCTCGACACCGGCCGCGATCGCGGCGTTCGCCCTCGGTTGGTTCCTGCTCGTCCCGGCCGCCGCCGTGGCGTGTGGTCTCGCTGGCGCGGTTCCGTTCGCACTGGCACGCGCGCTGTCTCGACTCCGCCGACCCTCCGAGCAGTTCTGGGGAGGACTCGCCGGCGCCATCGTGGGCTCTGCGTTCGTTGCATTGGCCTTTCGCGAGCGCGAGATCGACTGGCACACGATCGACCCTCGGCTCGCGCTGTTTCTTTGCGCTGCGGCGTGCGGAGCCGTTCTCGGTAGTCGACTACCACGCTTTTGGGCCTGGGCGACCCCGGTCGCAGTGAGTGCGACGGGTGTGTGCGCGTGGCTTGCAACCGCGCCGGAGCACGCGACAGCGGTCGACGTGATTACCGCTGGCACGCGCGTGGTTGCGCCCGTGGTCGTCCGGCTTGCCACGTTCGCCGACGGCGATCGAGATGGGGCACCCCGTTGGTTGTGCGGCGATGGTTGCGACTGTGACGACGACGACGGGGCGCGGCATCCGTTCGCGGACGAGCGCGCCGACGACGGCGTAGATCAGGATTGCGACGGCGAAGACCTCGACGGTGCCGCTGAGCGCGAGATCATGGACATGTTCGCGATGCCCCCTGTCGGCCCTGCGCCTGGTCGGCACCGCCGCCCAGACATCCTTCTAATCACAATCGACACCCTGCGCGCCGATCACCTCGGCATGTACGGCTACGCCCGCGACACCTCACCGCGCCTCGATGCGTGGGCAAAAACCGCCGTCGTCTTCGAGCAGGCCCGGGCGACCGGTCCATCGACCCGTTTCTCAATCCCGGCGATGATGACCGGCAAGTACATAACCGAGGTTATGCGCTCGGCCGGCGAGTGGCCGGTGATCTTCGAGTCGGAGCTCTTGTTCGGGGAACGCCTGGCCGCGCTTGGTTACGCCACCGCAGCGTTCCACTCCGTGCGCTACTTTCGGCCGTACTTCAATCTGGACCAGGGATTTGAGCACTGGTCTTGCGACTGCCTCGACGTCCGTGGTCCGCCGTTGTTCATGAGCTGTTCAGACTTCCTCACCGATGAAGCCCTTGCCTGGCTGGACGGCCCCGCCGCCACGGATCCGCGCCCGCTGCTGATGTGGACCTACTATGGCGACCCGCACTCGCGGTACGTCGAGCACAGGGGGATCCCGAGCTTCGGCCCAGAGTACAAAGACATCTACGACAATGAGATTCGATTCGTGGACGAACATGTCGGACGCCTGCTCGACGGCATCGCGGCCCGACGTCCCGATCGCGAGCTCATCATCGTCCTTCACTCAGATCACGGCGAGGGTCTCGATCACGACGAGGATCATGGGCAGCTCTACCACTCGAACAATCTCCACGATGAGCTAATCCGGGTCCCACTGGTCGTCTCGGGCCCGGATATCGAGCCACGCCGCGTGACGGAAGTGGTCTCACTCATTGACTTCGTGCCAACGATGCTCGACCTACTCGGTGAACCTAGCGACCCGACACTTCGTGGCACTTCCTTGACCCCATGGATGCTCGGCACGCCCGGTCGCCGGCACCCTCCGGTGATGTTCGAAAAGCACCGCGCCGCCGACGACGCTCAGCACGGAATGGTGCTGTGGCCCTTCAAGGTCATTCGCACACCAGCGACGGGCGATATCGATATCTATGATCTCTCGGTGGACCCGGGCGAACGCGTGGACATCTCAGCGCAGCTCGACCGGGGGCAGCGACGGCGCTTGGTCGGCGGGCTTGTCCACTGGCATCGCCACGTGCGCGTCCCCTTCGAGGATCAGCGGCGGCACTGATGCGGCATGCAACCATCGCGATCTCCGTGCTTGCGTGGGCCTGTCGGAGCGGCGAAGCGCCGGTGCCCGACGCGCCAGCAACCACACCGGGGGCAACGCCCGAGATCGCCGCAGAGCCGATCGAGACCGAAGTGCAGTGGCCGCGTGATCGGTCGGTGAGCGACGTTACCACGCGCGCCGCCCACCGCACCGCGATCGCCCGGCTACTCGGTCGGGCGGATGAACTCCCCACGGAGCTCGCGCCTCGTGGCAGCGATACGCTCGGGCGCTTCGTTCCGCTCGCGACCGGCGACGGGAAGAAACCGCTGGCGAATTTCCACACTGCGCTCGATCGCTTGCGTGCTGGCGGGGATCCGGCCCAGAAGGTGCGAATCGCGGTATTCGGAGCCTCCGGCACCGCGGCGGAGCGCTGGACCGGATATCTGCGCGCATATCTTCAGACCCGGTTTGGCGTTGGCGGCCCTGGCTTTGTGCCCCTGGTCAAGCACACGAAATGGACACGGCACAACGACTACACCGTGGGCAGCAGCAAGCACTGGATCCGCCACAGCGCTGGCAAGCACGCCAGCTCCGGCGACTACTATGGTCTTTCGGGCGTCGCGATGGCGGCCCTGCGTACGGGTGAGACCGCGAAGATCTCCGCGGAGGCTGGGTCCCCCGCGGCCGCCGACGCCTCCATGTTTGAGCTGTGGTACCTGCGGCAGCCGGGGGGCGGGAGCCTCCAGATCGAAGTCGATGGGCGCCCACGCGCCAAACTCGATACCGCGTTCGATCGCACCGACACCGGTTACGAACGCATCGACGTCGAACCAGGCGCCCACGCTTTTTCCGTCAAGACGCTCGATGGTAACGAGGTCCGGATTTTCGGTGCGGTCGCGGAGACGTCGCACGCGGGGATTGTCCTCGACGCGATGGGTATCGTCGGAGCGCACGCGTCGGTCATCTTGCGTGGGGATCTCGCGTTGTGGACCCAGCAGCTGCGCCGCCGCTCCCCCGCCCTCGTCGTGCTCGCCTTTGGCACCAACGAGGCTCATGACGAGACGTTCGATGCGACCCAGTTTGGCCGCGAGTACGACGCCGTGCTGACACGCCTCCATCAAGCGGTACCCGAGGCGAGTTGTGTGTTGCTGTCTCCGGGCGATCACGCCGAACCAGACGACGCATTCGCCCGCGCCAACCTCACCCTCGCTCGGCAGATCGTGGGTGAGGTTGCGCAGTCTCATGGTTGCGCGTGGTGGGATGCCCTCGAGTTCATGGGCGGCGAGAAATCCATGGCGCGTTGGGTCGCCGCCGATCCACCACTCGCCAAAGCCGATCACGTGCATACGACCACGCGCGGCGCAGCGCTGGTCGGGATGGCGGTCGCCGACGCACTGCTGTGGGACTACGACGCGGAGCGGATCAGCCCGCCAGCGTCCCCGTAAGTTGAGCGCCCCGGCTCGGCCGTCGCGCCTGCCCACGGATCGAAGCCAACACCGCCCGAGCGCGGCGAATTTCGGCGTCTGCACCGAGCCACCCACGCGCTGGCATGATCCGCCGGACTTGTCAGGACGATGCGTGCTCAATCCCCCATGTGAACGATGGACCGGGCGCATGGCCGCCTTGGCGCTTGTCGCCGCCCTGTGGGCCTGCGGGGAGGAAAGCCCGTCGCCGGTGCAACCGGGGGCCGAAGATCCCACGGCACGCCACTTCACCAAGGCCGGGAGTTGGTACGCGACCGACCCTGACACCCTCGACAAGCAGGTGGCTGACCTCGTCGATTCGGTCGACGTTGCCGAGGTTCGCGAGGCCATCGCGGTGCTCACACCGCACGCAGGGCTGTCGGCATCAGGGCCGACAGCGGTTCAGGCATTCGCGCGCGTCGAGATCCCCGCGCGGGTGATCATCTTGGCCCCTGATCACTGGGGCGATGGCGCGCCTGCGGCCATCTGGGCGGGTGGGCCGTGGCTGGTGCCTGGCCACGCGATCGCAGTGGACCACGCGCTGGTAGACGAGATTCGTGCGGCGTTGCCGGAGCTCGTCGAGGACACCGCGCCGTTCGCTCACCACGAGGCCGAGATGCAACTGCCGTTTTTGCAGTACCTTCGGCCAGATGTTGAGATCGCGGTAGTTGCCGTCACCGACAACTCGCGTCACGACTTCGAAGGCTTCGATCCTGCGCGAGTCGGCGCATGGGGGCACGCCCTGGCCGAGGTGCTGCGTTCCCACCAAACCGCCGGTGATCCGGTTCTTCTCCTCGCGACCACAGATCTCGTTCACCATGAGACCCTTGAGCTCGCCAACAGCCAGGGCAGAGCCCTTCTCGAACACGTGTCTGCGCTCAACGTCGAGGGGCTGCACGCGTTCGTCACAGGTGACCGAGTAACGATTTGCGGTGAAATCGTCACCGCCATTATGATGGCGACCGTGCGTGAGCTGGGCGGAGACTCCATTGAGGTGCTGGCTCAAGGCGACAGTCTGCACGTGATTGACGACCCGAACGACGTGATCGGCTACCCAGCGGCGGCGGCATGGCGTTGAGCCTGAAGGCCTGGGCGGTGGGCGTGCCACTTGTGGCGTGCACTCCCGACGCAGCCGAGCGCGTGTGGGATGTCGAGACGCCACCCCGGTTCGTCTTCGACGACAGCCGGCCCCCACACGTGGCCGTCCCTGGCGACGCAACCGCTCAAGACGCCGTCGACGTGCCGTTCGCGCAAGATGGGACCGACGATCGCGAAGAGGGTCTCGTCTACACCAGCGCCCTCGCGGGCTACTACTTGATGCGGATCCAAGACTCCGAGCTCGGCTACCACTACCAATATGATCCCGTCGTTGGCACCTTCGAAGAGGTCGACAACGTTCACCGCAAGTCCGGCGCCACGTTCACGCAGGTCTGGCTTTATCGCTTCACGCGCAGGCCGGAGTTTCGAATGTCCACGCGCGCCGCGCTTGGCTACCTGCTCGGTCAAACACGCGTGCTCGACGATGGAACGCGCCGGCTCCGCAACCTCGGGGGAACCTCGCTGATCCTCCTATCGCTCACAGAGTACTCGGAGCTGGCCGAAACCGACGAGTACGACCGCGAGATCGATGAGCTCGGCGCCCACCTATTGGCCCTCATCGGGCCCGATGGTGCTTTCACCGCCGGAGACGCATTGCAACAGGCCCAGGCCCACCAGGCGCTGTGGCGGCTATGGGCCTATCGCGGCGATGAGCGTTACCTCGATGCGCTGGCCGAGCTCGCGCGCTACGTCTACGACCATCGTAGCGACAAACGCGTCTACGACGCCCCATACATCTACGGATTGTGGGCCAACGAACCGTTGACAGAACTCTACGGACTCCGCTCCGAGCCGTGGATCGCGGAACTCGTACTCGAGGTCGGTGACGACGTCATCCAGGAGCAGCACACGCCGCTCGACGTCGTCGATCCCGAATGGGTCGGTGGCTACTGGCCCGGCACTCGCCCGGGAGAGCCGGGCTGGAACAGCACGCTCAAACTCGAGGCCGTCATCGATGCCTATCGCATGGCCGAGCAGGTGGGCGATGAAGCGCGCATGGCTGCGTTTCGGCGCAGTGCGCTCATCGGAGCCGCGTTCCTCCAACGCTTGCAGTACCGCGCCGGCGAGACAGGTTCGTTCGCAGATCCCGACTTCGCCGTGGGAGGCACGCCGTTTTCGCCGAGCGACACGAGGGTGCGGCTCGACGTCCCGCACCATATGGCGAACGCCTTGCTGAAGGTGGTCCAATACCTGGATCTCGAGGACTACCCGGGCCGCGAGTGATACTCTCTGGCGCGAATGGGGCTGGAGATCTCACTCGAAAACAGGGTCGCACTCGTCACCGGCGGCGGTCGTGGTATCGGCAAGGCCATCGCCGGGGCGCTGGCGAGCGCCGGCGCGCGCGTCGTTATCGCGAGTCGAAAGAAGGAATCTCTCGAGCAGGCGGCTGCTGAGCTCGGCAGCAACGTCGTCGGGATCCCCTGCCACGTCGGACGGGCCGACGAGCTCGAGGAGCTCGTGACGCAGACCGAGTCCCAAGTCGGCCCCATCGACATTCTCGTCAACAACGCCGCCACCAACATCGGGCAGGGTCCAGCGCTACAAACCGACACCGCGATGCTCGACAAGATGGTCGACACCAACGTGAAGGCGGCATTGCGCCTGGTCCATCGCGTCGTTCCTGGCATGATCGACCGCGGCCACGGGTCGATCATCAACATCGTCTCGATCTCGGGGCTGAAACCCCAGCCGGGCGGGCTGCTGTACAGCTTCACCAAGGCCGGCCTGATCATGCTGACCCGAGCGTGGGCGCGAGAGTTTGGTCCGCGAGGCGTGCGAGTGAACGCGATCGCTCCGGGCCTCATTCAGACCGAGTTTAGCGCCTACTTCTGGGACGACGAGGCCCGGCGTGCAGAGCTTGTCGGCGACCAGCCGATCCAACGACTTGGTCAGCCCAACGATATCGGGATCGCCGCGGCATTTCTCGGCAGCGACGCCGCTTCGTTCATCACCGGGCACACGCTGGTGATCGATGGCGGCGCGACGGCCTAGGCCTGGATCCAGCATCTCGTAAGATGTCCACGACCCGGCCGACGTCCGACCGGGCCGTGCAAATCGCAACGCTCACTTCTTGCTGTCGAGCGCAGCCTTGAGCATGCAGCCCATTCCTTCGTCGAGCGTCTTGGCCTCGTTGAGGACGCAGGCTTGGAACTTGGCGGTGGTGGCCGGATCTTCCTTGGCCATCTTGTCCATTTCGGCGGCGCACTTCTTGGTGTCCTTCGCCTCTTCGACCATCTTCTTCATCATCTCGTCATCGGTCTTCGCACTGGCGGCGAGATCGGCGAGCTTGGCACAGACCTTCTCCGAGTCGGACTTGCAACCGGCGAGGCCTACGAAGGCGAGTACAGCGAGAATGGATGCGGTTCGAGACATGGGTGGGCTCCGTTTCAGCACATGGACGGGCGCCCAAGCGGCGCGTCGCAGGGCACGACGAAGTGCACGCGTGATATGGGTCACACGATCGCCACGTGCAAGCCTGGGCAATGCGTGCCGCGCGGGAAAAGCTACGCGGGCGAGACCACGTACTCCGTTACACAACTGATGGGTAGCCCGGCCGCCGTCGCGGCCGAGGTGAGGACGTCCCACGCCGCGCCAATCGCCGCTGAAGGTGCACGAACGTGAAGGGCGAACCCGTCGGGCAACACTGTCGCAAGCTCGGTCGCGCGCAACAACATGCCGGGCACAAAGAGCTCGCGCATCGCTCGGTTGTGTCGACCGTCGCCGTAGCGCACGTCGCCGACAATGGGGTGGCGCAGATGGGCGAGGTGACGGCGAATCTGATGCGACCGACCTGTCTCCGGGCGGCACTCGACAAGAGAGTACCGCGCCGTGACGTAACGTCCGACCGCGATCGGCACTTCCACGGTAGCGCAACGGGAGAACGTCGTGACAGCAGGTACCGCCGGAGCAGATGGATGATCCTGCAACGGATAGTCGAGTCGTAGGTTCTCTTCGACGTAGCCCCGAACGATCGCTAGGTAACGCTTGGCGATCCTCCGTGCCGCAAACAGATCCGCCAACTCGCGCGCAGATCTCGGATCAAGCGCGAACACCAACACGCCGGAGGTTGCGCGATCCAGACGGTGCACCGGATATACCCAGCGGCCGATCTGATCACGCAGTCGCTGCACGATCGGCCTGTCGTCGGGGCACCACTCGTTCGCGTGGACCAGCCAACCCGCGGGCTTGTCGATCGCGATAAATCGCTCGCACCGCCACAGAACCGTGAGCGGCTCGCTCACGGGGACTTCGGGCGCTCGATCAGGGCGCATCCCGCATCGGCGGGGTCACAGGCGAGATCGGCATCGACCCCGCAGCCTCGCACACGCCAGCTCTCCCGCAGACTGAAACCCCAGCCGCTGGGTTCGACCTCCACCTCGGACGGGCAGCCGAGCAACCTTGCAGCCGTGCCGCGAGCCTGGGCATGCGCTCGGGCGCGCGTCCACACCGCCGCCGCCACGCATGCAGCGACCAACACAAGGAGCAGCGACCGCGCCCTAGCCTGCATGTCTCCGTGGCAAGTGTAGTGGAGGCCGGACGGATTGCCATCGCCATGATGACCACGTGTTACTTTCTGCCGCGCACATGGAACATCAGGGCAGCGAGAACCCCAAGGATGAGCTCTACCGCATCCGCCACAGCTTGGCTCACGTCCTCGCCCAAGCGGTGCTGCAGCTGCGCCCGGGCTCGACCCTCGGATTCGGCCCACCCATCGCTGATGGGTTCTATTACGACTTCATCCTCAGCGCGCCCCTGTCGGAGGAGGACTTTGGCGAGCTCGAGAAGCGGATGAAGCACATCATCAAGCAGAGCCAGAAATTCGAGCACGAGGAATTGCCTGCGTCGGACGCGCTAGCTCGGATCGAGGCGATGAATGAACCATACAAGCGCCAGTACGCGGAAGAGCTGATCAACAAGCACGGGCTCGCGAGCCTGAGCTTCTACAAGAACGGACCGTTCCTCGACATGTGCGAGGGCCCGCACGTAGATAGCACGCGAAAGATCCCGATTGACGCCTTCAAGTTGCGCAGCATCGCCGGCGCGTATTGGCGCGGAGACTCGCGCAACGTGATGATGACGAGGATCTACGCCTGGGCGTTCACCACCAAGGAGGAGCTGGATAGTCACGTCAAGGCCTATCACGACGCGCTCGCGCGCGATCACAAGAAGCTCGGCAAGGAGCTCGAGTTCTTCGTGATCGACGAGGAGATCGGCAAGGGCCTGCCGCTGTGGCTTCCGGCCGGAACGGTTCTCCGCGACGAGCTCGAGAAGCTCGCAAAGGAGCTCGAGTTCAAAGACGGCTACGTCCGCGTCGCCACACCCCACCTCAACAAGGTCGACCTGTTCTACAAAACCGGCCACCTCCCCTACTACGCGCCGCACATGTATCCGGTGATGGAGCTGAAAGAGAAGGTCGACGGCCCACAAGGAACGATCGAGGTCGTAAAAGAGGCGTACTGCCTCAAGCCGATGAACTGCCCCCATCACCACCGTATCTTCGCTTCGCGCATGCGGAGCTACCGCGAGCTTCCGCTGCGGTTGGCGGAGTACGGGCAGGTGTATCGTTTCGAGGACGCGGGCGCCCTCTCCGGGCTCCTGCGCGTCCGCGGAATGTGCATGAACGACGCGCACATCTATTGCACCGAGGACCAGATCGAACCCGAGTTTCTCAAAGTGATGGACCTCCACCGTCGCGTGTACGAGATTCTCGGGCTTTCGAACTACTACATGCGCTTCTCGACTTGGGACCCCGAGGACCCGAAGGGTCGCGAGAAGTTCGTCGACAATCCGGCGGCATGGGAACGGACCCAGAACATGGTGCGCACGGCCATGGAGAAAAGCGGACTCAACTTCACCGAAGTGAAGGGTGAGGCAGCATTCTATGGGCCCAAGATCGACGTTCAGTTCCGCACGGTCACCGGCCGCGAGGAGACGGCGAGCACAAACCAGCTCGACTTTGCCGTACCGATGCGACTCGGGCTTACGTACATCGGGGCCGACAACAAAGAGCATATGCCCTACGTGATCCACCGCGCACCGCTGGGGACCCACGAGCGCTTCATTGCGTTCTTGATCGAGCATTACGGCGGTGCATTCCCGACGTGGCTCGCACCGGTTCAAGCGCGCGTGATCACCGTTTCGGAAAAATTCGATGACTACGGGCGTAAGCTCGTCGATGCGCTACGAGACCGCTTCATTCGCGCCGAGCTCGAAGACTCCAACGAAACGATGAACAAGAAGATCCGCACAGCGGTGACGCAGAAGATTCCGAACGTGATCGTCGTCGGCGAGCGTGAAGCGGCCGACGGGACGATTACGCTCAGGCGCTACGGCTCCCCGGCACAGGAAGCGATGGCTTTCTCGGCCTTCGAGCAGCGCATCGTTGCGGCGATCGCCAATCGCACCCGCGATCTGTGACGGGCGAGCGACATCCAGGGCCGGGGATGTCGTCTTCCGACCCCGGCCCCACGCCCCTGCGGCGGCGGCAATTCCGGCAACGAACTCCCCAGGCGCCCGGTCCGTGAGTCCGATGACGCAATTGTCTTCGATCTCGCCCCCGGCGGCGGGGCGAGGTTGCGTAGACTGCCAGCTGCAGGAGATCTTGCCATGGCCCGCGCCGATTCCGTCGTCCCGTCGTTCCCCATCCCCGGCGCGGCGCACAAGCCGACCTCGCACGGCCCCGCCCAAGCCACACTCCCGCCCTCGGAGCTGGAGCTCGATGACGTCGACGTCATCGAGGTCGGGCATCGCGGCGGCATGCGACTCACAACGATCGCACTGTTGCTGTTCTCGGGCGCGTTGATGGCCGCTTTGGTGGTGATGTATTTCGCCGTGCACCGCCCGGTGCGCGATGCTCTACGTGCCACCAACGATGACCTAGCCCAACGAACAACCGAACGCGATCAACTGGCGGCGCAGCTCACCGATCGCGATGCCGAGCTCGCTGAGGCACGTGAGAGCTTGGATGGGCTCGCCGCGGCGAACACACAACTCGGGGCGACGGCCACCGCGTTGCAGGAGCAGCAACTGGGATTGGCGGCGGTCGTCGCGGCCAAGGCCGAAGCACTTGCCGCGGCGAAGGCGAAGCTTGAGCGGAGCCTGGGCGACGAGATCAAGCGTGGCGACGTATCGATCCGCAAGCAGGGCGACGACATCGTCGTCGGCGTAGCCGATCGCGTGCTGTTTGAGCGCGGCGATGCCACGCTTAACGAGCGCGGGAACAAGGTGCTGCTCCGGGTGGCCGAGACGATTCGAGCGAATCCCGACAAGTTGTTCCAGATTTCCGGCCACACCGACAACGATCCCGTAGCCGGAAAGCTGGCCGAGCGGTATCCGACCAACTGGGAGCTCTCGACGGCAAGAGCCACGAACGTCGTCCGATTCCTCATCGAGCACGGCGAGGTCGCGGCCGAGCAGCTGGTCGCCGCCGGATACGCTGACCAGCGACCGCGTGCGAGCAACAAGACGGCCAGCGGTCGGCGCAAGAACAGGCGGATCGAAATCACGCTGCAAGCGACCGGCGCTGTGTCCGGAAAGAAATAGGCATGGCGCAGCGCGCCTGCCTCTTCCTACTTGGCGTGATCGCATGTGACTCGCCCGAGGACGACGCGTGCGCCGCTGGTGCCCCCGTACTCACGCTTGGGGTCGGGGTTGGCAGCGATTTCGAACCACTCGAGGATGGAACTCATGTCGGGGTTTCCACAGCGCCCCAGGGCGGGTTCGGCGTGCCGGTGGGAGTTCGAACGCGCGGGTTTGAGATCGGCACTGAGACCCTCGTCGAGGTCGACGTCACCACCGAGCTCGACGGCGCGTCGATTGGGCAGTATCGGATCGGCGGCGTCGCGCTCTTGTGTGAGAGTCACGCGGTCGGAGGCACCATTCCCGGCGTGATCGTAGGCTTTGACCCGGCGGTCTACCCCACCCAGCAGGAGCTCGTTGGGCTCAATGGCCGCATCGTCACGCTGAAGGTTACTGTCGACGCGCCCGATGGCACGTCCGCATCGGAGGCCGCGGGCGTGATCGTCGACGTCGGCGGTTGACCGATCGGTAGCACCGCGGATCATTCCGCCGAGGTGAGCAACCCACCGATCAGCGCGTTGCGGACGAACGAGAGAACCTCGGCTGCGACGGCCTGGGTGCCTAACTCCAGCTGCTCGGCATAGGACTGCGCCGCCGCGGAAACCAGGGGCTCATCCCGTAGACAGGTTAGAAGGAGTCCAGCTGTGTCGCTGAGCTCCTGCTCGATCCCGCGACCGCGGGTAAACGCGACTCGCGTGCGAACCTCGTCCGGCCCGGTGAGCGACTGCTCCTGGACAAGCAAGGCTCCGGGAGCGGCGAACAGACGACTGCGCCACAGCGCCTCGTCGTCGCGCGCGGCGGTGGCAACGTCGCGCTGGAGCTGCGCGATACCTTCCGCGTCGTAGCCGCGCAGGGTACGGGGATGGAGCACCACGGAACGCGGAGCACCGCTTGCGCGCACCACGACGAGCAGGATATGACTGAGCCCGGTGATGGCCTGGCGATCGAAGTGATCGCGGTAGCGCGTCGCGAGGTCGTGATAACGGGAGCCGAGCGTCGCGTCGGCAGCTGCCGCGTAGCCGACCGACGCCTGATCAGGCGAGAGTCCGGTCGCCGCCAGCACGAATGAGTCGAGCCGAACCGCACCGAGCGCTCCGCGGATCCGCTCGCCGAGCGCCGGACCACGGTCCGTTGGCGTATCGAACAAGACGACAGCTCGGCCGTCGGCCGCGAGCAGCCCGTCGAGCGCACCCAGCAGGCGAAGTGCGAGCTCGTCCCCGCGCGCTCCACCGTGGAGGTACGTCGTTGCATCGAACCCCTCGGGACGGACCACGAACGGCGGCTGCGAGACTACCGAATCGAACCGCTGGCCAGCCACGGGTTCGGTTAGATCGCCGACGTCCCACGCAGCATCAAGCCGGTTGAGCCGCGTGTTGAAGCGCGCGTAGGCAATCGCCCGCGGATCGATGTCGACCCCCACGACGCTCTCGGCTCCGCGCGCACGCGCGATGAGGGCCAGTGAACCCGCGCCGCAACCGACATCGAGCACACGCCCGCGGGGCGCTCCCATCGCGCGCGCGAGCTCTTGGGTGGTCGCTCCCGGGCCCATCACGGGATCGCCCTCAGCCGAAAACTCATCGGACGCGAACATCAGGCCGCCCAGCGGCATCATGCGCACCCGCGCCACGAGGCCGTCGGCATCTTCGATCAGCATTCCCGCATCGCGCAACGCGGCATAGGCAATGGCTCCGAGGGCAGCCACCGCATCACGCTCGTCCACGCGATCCTCGTAGGCAAACAAGCGCGCGCACACCGAGGCCGGTGTAGCCCAGGCTCGCAGCGCGCGACGAACGAGCGGCAGCCGAACGCGATCGAGCTGGTTGGGAACAATCGCCTCGGTTCGCGCGAGAAGCTCCTCGCCAAACCCAGCGTCACGCAGGGCATCGCCGATCGCGGCGACCTGAACGTCGGGCAGGCTTGTAAGCGCGTCGGTGTCCGCACGGGCAGGCATCTTCGCGATGGTAGGACAAAGCACGGAGCCGAGCGACGCGCGAGCCCGATTGAGGGCGGACATTCCCCAAACGGGCTCGCGCGTGCCGGACGCCCGTCAGAATCGCCCGCGTAACACGACGCCGGCGAACCTGGGGGTTACCGTGGGTGCGACGGCAAGCCGGGCCTTCCGTTTGTCGATCGCTCCCTTTGTGATGAGAGAAACCCCTGTGATGACGAGAACGGGTGTGAGTACAGCACCGGCGATGAGCAGAGCGTTGGCCGTCCGGCCCTGGCGGTGGATGTTGTCGCGCTGTTGCAGCGTCAAACCTTCCTGCCTTTGATCCTCACGGGCACGGCGCCCGTTGATCGCCCCGACCGCGATCATCGCGCTTGCCCCGGCCCCAAGCGCGACGAGTACCGCGCCGGTGGCGATGAGCGGAGTTCCCGTTCGGTCGCTAGCACCCGAGTCGCCGCCCGGAGTCAAGCTCACACCCGAGTTTGTCGCGGCAGCCTTGCTCGCGCCCGCCGACGAGGTTGCATCGGGTGGTGGTGGGGTGCTGCTCGGTGCCTCACCGCTTGGCGCTGCGTTGCCCGTCGCCGGGGCGGCCGCCTTCGAGTCGCTGGACCCGGCGTCGGCCCGTGCCAACGTCTGTTTCATCAAGTTGCGCGCCTCGACGACGCCCCTCGGAATGTTGCTCGACGAGTGTGCCTGGCGATAGGCCCTGAAGTACGCGTAATACGCATCCATGCCCGTCCGAAGCTGGGCGGCTTCTCCAGATCGCTCGAACGCAGCTTGGTAGGCTGCCATGACATCGACGATGATCTCGGCCCGTTGGGTACGGGAAGCCGGCGATTCTGGGATCCGGCCAAGCAGACTGTTCCACGTCTGCGCGGCCTTCACGTAGTCGCCGGCTTCATACGCGCGGCGGCCACTATCGTAGGATTGTGCCAACCCCTTCTCCAGCGCGGCAGGGTTGGTGTGCAATCCGGGCGCGGCGTGAACGAAGCCCGAGTGGGCGATCGCTCCGCTCAGCGCCGCGGCAAGGACGACACGCTTGAGAGCGCGTTGCATCGCCTCAGTCCTCCCCGTCACAAGTGGATACGCCCGCCGCATCCACAGGGACCGCGTCGGTGCAGTACTCGCCCTCCCAGATCATGGCGCAGCTGGCGTTCGCGCACTGTAGCGCCATGTCATCGTCGCAAGCTCCACCAGCAGCGCTCTTGGCCCGACATACGCCCTCCGTGCAGTAGAGATCCTTCTGGCAGCGCGGTGTGGCGAAGGTTGCGTCGTCCTCATCACACTCCTGCCCCTCACTTGCGCCCAATCGGCATTCAGCGTTGAAGATGAAGTCGTCTGTTGCATCCTCGCAGATCCCGGATGCGCACCAGTTTCCCCCAGCGTTCTGACCGGGGGCGCAGATATCGCCGTTTGCTAGCAGGCTGGTCCGGCACAGCGCCCCATCGTCGCTCGTAACGCAGCCGATGGTGGTGCTCGGATTGCACTCGCGGTCGGCGGCGCACGGCTGGTTGGCGTTGACGACGATCCTGCACGTAAAGGTCGACCCAATGTCACAGTAGAGGCCGCCCTCGCACTCATTCTCCGCGGCGCATGGATCACCCATGCCATTGTCGCTACGGCAACTGTCACCACCGCAGTGCATCGACTCAATGCAGTCGCGATCACTGTCGCAGCGGTCACCGTTGGTAGCACCACGGGGGCGACAGAACGTATACGTGTGGTCATCGTAGTCGACCGGAATGCAGCTTTCTCCCTCTCGGCAGTGCGAGTCGTCACCGCAGTCGTAGGCCGAGGTGCAGTACGCCTTGCACGTCTGGCTGACGGGATCACAGGTCAGATTTTGGAGGCACGGCTGACTCTCGGTCCCCGCATCCGGCTGCTGCGGATCCTTAAACTCGCAGTGTTCGTTCTCGCCGGCGCGCACAGCACAACGGCCGA
>CADEGN010000023.1:0-12717 GCA_902826865.1 uncultured Myxococcales bacterium | reverse complement strand
GCACGTGTGGACCTGCCCACGGGTCGGCCGAGATGTCACAATACAGGCACTGTTCGCCTTCGTGGACCGGCTGTCAGAAGTCACCGCCCAGCCCTTTCTCGAGGCAGAGGTAGGGGGTGTCGACCTCCTCGCACGGGGAGCGAGCCCCGCACTCAATCTCCCAACCCGCCAGTCCCTCGCTGCACGGGTCACCCACCTTCTGTTGCCCATGGAAGAGTTTGCGCAAATCGCACGGACTACGCGCTGGATCCGAGGCTTCCGAGCAGTAGTCCCCGGCGTCGACGGGTTTCGTGCACGTCCGCTCGTCGATCAGCTTCTTGCACTCGGCGACTGCCTCTGGGTCCGGCGTTGACCAATCCAATCTCACGCGGAAGCCAAGTGCGTACAAGAGGTCGAAGCGCATGAGTTCCGGTTTGTCGTCGTTGGAATGGAGCTGCTCGACGAAGCGCTCGGAACAGTCCGCGGCGTCGACCGTGAACGGCCCGAGCCGATAGTCACGCTCGCCATCTGAACAGCATCTGAACTCCCAGTCGCACAACGATGCGATGAGTGGCGCGAGGCCATCACCATCCCCGCTTCCGCCCGACTCAGCGGCGGTCGCGGACCCTGCCGACGCGTCCGCCGCGTCGCCGCCGTCCACGCTGCTTCCGCCGCTGCCCGCCGACTCACCCGCGGTCATGGTTGCCGCGAGCGTTCCGCCGTCGACTGCGCTGTCGCCTGGGGTCTCCTCCTTGTAGCAGCCGAAGGTCGCCATTGCCGCCAGCGAGGCGAGAACGACCCTGTGTGTATTTCTTGTCCGATGTAGGCCCGTCACGAACGCATCGAACGCCGCAGCCCCCGTGTTGATTCAACGACGAACAGCGCACCGAAGCCCCGCGTTGCTGAGTCGCGTTGCTCGTGTCGAGCAACCCGAGCATCGAGTGAAGAACGTGCACGTACTTCCCAACGGCCCGATCACGTGTGCGCACTTCGGGCAGAGGCGGCGGGCAGCTCCCGTCTCTCGGTGCCCAAGATGGGCATTCGCACTGCCCATCTCGAGCAGCGCGGCCTGTGATCTTTTTTCCCGATGGCAACGAATTCTCTCCGGGCGCCCCGCGGATCGCGGCGCCGTACCCGGCGTTCGGCGAAGGCAGCGCGCGATTGCGGTCAGTCCGTCTCGGCGAGCACGCGGCGCACAACTTCGTCGCGGTCTACGAATACCGGATGGAGCTCCGCTGGGTCGTAGTGGTCGCCCCGCTCGAACAAGCCGCCGCAGATCGGATCGAGCGTGCAGCGCCGGCATACCTCCGCCTTCGGATGACGAAAATCCGTCTGACGCACGGTGCCTTTGCGGTCGAGAAAGTGAACGATTCGCTCTTCGCCCTTGACGATCTTGCGGGTCTCGGTGCTGCAGTGCGCAAACTCGGTCATGTAGCAGAGCGGTACACGCTCGACCCGAAACGTCCGACCGTTGCGGTGCAGCCAGCGCATCGCCCGTGCCAGTGCCAGCTCGAAATCCGCCAACCGCGGTGCCGTGTCTCGGTTCGTCTCCGCACGTCCCATTGATGGATCGAGGTTGTTCCACACGAAGTGCGAGATGAAGTCAAAGCGACCGACCAGCGCGCGTACCGTCTCGTCGAGATGATCGGCGTTGAACTTGTTGATCACGGTGTTGATGTTGACGGTAACTCCGGTCGCCCCGAGGTTGGCGAGGGCAGCCATGGCTGCGGCATGGCTACCGCGCACGCCGGTCAGGAAGTCCTCGAGCTCCGGTCGCGCCGTGTGGATGCTGACGTGGAAGCAGCGCAGCCCAGCATCGCGATACGCCTCGGCCAGGCCTGGCTTGGCGAGCTGCGAACCGTTGGTGATCATGCGAACGTGGAGGTTCCGTTCGGTTGCGTAGCGAGCCACGTCCACGACGATCGGAGACAGCGATGGCTCTCCACCCGTAAGAATGATTCCGTAGTATCCACGGGCAACGAAATCGTCGACCTGACGCCGCGCGGTCTCTAGGTCGAGTACGTATCCAGACGCCGGGTTCGAGCAGAACCGGCAATACTGGTTGCAGCCGCGGACAAGCTGTATGTAGCCGAGATTGGCCACGCGTCGATCTTGCCACACGCCAGGGCCACGCAGCCACTACACGCACGCGCGAACGACACGGGCGCCAACGCGATGCGCGTATCAACTTCTATTTCGGTCGCGAGCAGCCTGCGGTGAAAACCGCGCCGGCGAAAAAAAACCAAGCGGCGCCTTGACAGCGTCGTGACCGTGCTTCATAACGCGTACTCGAACCTCATCGGAGTAACACGCGAGATGCTTCGCCCAACGAACGATATCTGCCTGCCGAGCCCCTCCGGGTTCGAGCTGCGCGGTCGTGCGGATGGCTGAACGCGTCCGGCGTGTGATACCCGATTGATTCGATAGGAGAATCGCTGGGGCCCACGCCGGCGTTCGGCCCCTTCGCCCGGTCGCGTGCGATCGGACGCGCGCGGGTGGTGGTCCACGCCACTCGCACTTGCGGACCGGATTCGCACGATCGCTCGGTCGCTCGACGACGCTCAATGCATCGTCGCCGCCCGGTCGCACGCGACCGCCGACTCGCGCACTGCGGGTCGGCTGCATCGAATTCGCATCGCCTCAGCGGCGTCTCCACGCCCAACGCTCGTTCATTCCCGAACGGCGCCATCGGCAACAGACGTCCCGCGCAATCGGGGGATGTGGAACCAAGCATCCGGGTTCGAATCCCGGCGTCGAACGCTGCTCGGCGTGGCGAAACTGGTAGACGCAACAGTCTAGGAAACTGTCAGCACTGAAACACTGAGATGAAAAGCGGACGAGGGCGGCGTCGCGCCCGAATCGTTGGCGAGCCGGCTCGACCGGACGCCGCGAGGGTGGCATCCCGAAGCTCTGCGTGTCGGCGATCGGACGCGTTCCACGTCGAGGAGCCCCGCACACATCGTGTGCGAACAACCCCGGCGACGCATCGCTGCCACCCGCACCGAGACCCCTTGGCGCCCGCCGCCCCCGTCACCCTTGACTTCCCGATGTCCACCCGATCCGAGAGGAGCAAGCCATGAACACCGTCATCATCCACGAGGGACAGCGGGGCATCGAGACCCGGCGCGGTCGGGTCGCCCGCATCCTCCAGCCGGGACGCCACCGCGTGTGGGCCTGGCTCACTGGCGCCCGGGTCGAGATCATCGACGTTCGCAACCTCGCGACCGCTGCTCGGCCCGAGCTAGAGCGGGTCGTCGCGGCCAGCGATGGAGACATCCTCGACGTCGCCGACGGGACCGTGGCACTGCTCGCGTTCCAGGGCCACGCCGTGCGCGTGCTGGGGGCCGGCCGCTGGATCCTCTGGCACGGCCAAGGCGAGATCACGGCCACCGTCGTCTCGCTCGCGCCACTGCGGTCGCAGATCCCCGCCCTGTATTGGGCGATCGCCGGCAATCTCGTCACCGAGGTTCTGGTCCGCCCGCACGAGCGCGTGCTCGTGTACGCCGACGGCGTGCTCGAGGAGGTGCTCGGCGCAGGGCGCCACGGCCTGTCGCCGTGGCAGCGACGCCTCGAACTGGTTCGCCACGACCTGCGCGAGCAACAGCTGCAGATCGCGGGTCAAGAGCTGATCGCCGCCGACAAGGCGACGTTGCGGCTCAGCGTGCTGCTCAAGTACGCGATCGTCGACCCGGTGGTGACCGTGCAAGCGGTGACCGATCTGAACGAAGCGCTCTACGCCGAAGTTCAGATGGCGACACGCCAGGCCGTGGCCGGAGCAACCATCGACGCGCTGCTTGAGCGGCGCGTCGAGATTGCCCGCGAGATGACTGGCGCGGTGGCACAACGTGTCGCCGCGTGGGGAATCGAGGTCCGTCGACTGGAGCTCAAGGACGTGATCCTGCCCGGCGAGCTCAAGGACCTGATGAATCGAGTGATCGAGGCGGAGAAGCGAGCCGCGGCGCAGGTGATCCTACGTCGCGAGGAGGTGGCCGCCACCCGATCGTTGGCCAATACCGCACGCCTGCTTGAAAGCAATCCGGTGCTCCTGCGTCTGAAGGAGACCGAGGCGATAAAGGAGATCGCGGAGAAGATCGCGAATCTGACCGTGGTCGTGGCGCCGAAGGACATGCAGGACCTCCTGCGCCTCGGCGTGCGGAGCGAGAGCTGAAACCGCCGACGTGCGCTTGGACGTCGGCACCTCCGGGGTCAAGTGCAGATGGAAGCACGCCGCGCTTGGGACGCGGAGATTGTGGGTTCGACCCCCACGACCCCGACCGAATCTAAGGAAGAAAGGAAGGCCACGATGCGAAAGCTGTTGAAGTGGCGGTACAGCATCCGCCCAATCGGACGAATCCTGCAGGATTGCCATCCTGCAGGGTTCCACCCTTGCACCACACCGGAGATGCGCACGACTAAAAAGCGATTACGGGACGGCGTCGACGGAGGTTCGTACGCCTTCTACTCACGCGGTCTTTACCGCGATCTCCTTGGTCTTGGTCGCTTTCGACTTTGACTTGGTGATCACCACCTCGAGGATGCCGTCTTTGAAGGTCGCGTTGACAGCTGCCTCGTCAGCATCATCTGGCAGAGTAAAGCTGCGCATGAAGCTGCCGTAGAACATCTCACGGCGATGGACCTTGGTGTCCTTCTCTTCCTTCTCCTGCTTGCGCTCACCCTGCAACGTGAGCACACCGCCGTCCAGTGTGACTTTGATGTCTTCCTTTTTCACGTCAGGCAACTCGGCGCGGACCTTGTAGCCGGTTGTGTTCTCGCTGATGTCACACGAGGGAGCCCACGTCGTCAGCGACAAGGGCTCTTTCGTTTCTCCACTCCAACCGAGCATCTTGTTGAAACGATCGCTAAGTGCCTCAAACTCTTTAAACGGGTCCCACTGACGTCGCATGAGTTGCATCGGATTGCTCTCCTTCGGTGAGCGGAGTGTGCTTCGTTTTGTCGGATAGGCTCGCGCAAGGTGTGCGTTGCAACCTCAGACTTTTGCCTGGAGTGCTGCAGTCCCTTCGAGGGGCGCGACCACCACGCCCACAGACGCTTTTCTTGGGTCGATCTACGGCCGTGCGATCACACGTTCGCCGACGTCGAAGTGACCAGCTTGTCCTTCCGAGCGGCCGCTGAATACCTGGTGCGTGCCCTGGGAGGCGTCGACCTGCTACGCTGCACCGTCGTGAGCTCCCCCCGTCCTGGGCGCTGGCGTACGCGACACGGCGCGTCCGCGCGGTGCGAGTCGATGGGCTACCGCGCACCAGCGCCGGATCCTGACGTCCGCCCGCCACTGCGGATCGAGGAGTCGGGTGCCTACGCTGCGTTGCGCGATGGTTGGATCACGCGTCTCGTGCGTCGTATCTTGCGGCGTCGTCCCGACGCGTAGGGGCACCGCGCCGGCGCGAATTTGCGACAATGCTGCGTCGCTGGCCGCGCCCTGGGATCGTTTCTTTGCAGCCGCTATCCTCGGCGTATGCACCCGACACAGGCGCGCCAGACAAGCAATTGCTTGTCCGACGACGAGGTGCTCGCGCTGGCACTCGGCACAACCGTCGACTTTGACCGCGACGCTGCTCTCCACCACGTCGACGAGTGCGCGGCGTGTCGTGGGTTGCTCGCACGATCTGTCCTCACCGAGCGGCCCGCCGGAGCGACGCCACTGCCGGGCATGGTCTGGGCCGGTCGCTACGTGATCGCAGCGCCGCTGGGGCGCGGCGCGATGGGCGAGGTGTATCGCGCATGGGACGTCAAGCTCGAACGACACGTCGCGCTGAAGGTGCTTGCGGTCGGTCGCTGGGGCGATGAGGTGGCGATGGCCCGCTTGATACGTGAGTCGAAAGCGATGGCGCGGCTCTCTCATCCCCACGCCGTGACGGTCTACGACAGTGGCGAATATGGTGGACGACCGTTCGTTGCGATGGAGCTTGTGCACGGACAGACGATGGAACGGTGGGCGATCGATCGTCCGTGGCGTGATCTCGTTCGCGCCTACGCCGACGTCGCCGACGCGTTGG
The DNA here is from genome assembly GCA_902826865.1 of uncultured Myxococcales bacterium. GTDB lineage: Bacteria > Myxococcota_A > Polyangia > Nannocystales > Nannocystaceae > Xiheibacterium. The sequence continues at coordinate 6,724 of CADEGN010000023.1, read as the reverse complement.
CCGCGGCCCACCGCGCGGGATTGATCCACCGCGATGTGAAGCCGGCGAACATCCTCGTGGGGGATGACGCCGTGGCGAGAGTCTCCGATTTTGGTCTCGCACACATGCCGACGGACGCGCTCCCGGTCGATTCCGATCTGCCATCTTCCGAGGACATATCGCTGACCGCGACCGGCGCGATCGTGGGTACTCCGGCCTTCATGGCTCCGGAGCAACTCGCCCGCGCAGCCATCGATGCCCGGGCCGACGTGTTCTCCCTTTGCGCAGCGCTCTATCACAGTTGTTTCGGTGTGGTCCCATTCGCTGCCCACACGATCGCGGAGGTCTGCGCCGCCCAAGCGGCCGGGAGGATTCAGGACCCGCCGCGTCGGAGCTCGATACCTCAGCGTGTGCGGGCGACGATCATCCGAGGCCTCGCTGCCGACCCCCGTGAGCGGTACTCGGACATGGCCGAGCTGCGTGACGCACTCGTTCGTCTTCTCCAGCGTAGGCGCTGGCCGCTTGTCGCCACTGCTGCAACGCTCGCCACAACAGTCGCCGGCGTAGCAGCGGCAACACTTCGCGAGATGCCGCCAGCGTGTGAGACGCCGGCAGCGATCGATGAAGTGTGGTCGCCTCAGCGCCGCGAGGCACTCGCGCAAGCGCTTGCCGACGACCCGTACCTGCACGCCCGCATTGACGCCGCGGCCACAAGGTACGTCGATGCGTGGCGCACAACCCATGCCGAAACATGCTCGGCGGAGGTGCCAGCCACCGGCGAACGCGATGCGGTGCTGGCATGTCTGCGCAACGGCGCTCGGCAGCTGCTTGGGGTCGTCGACGCGATCACACGCGTGGACGACCGAGCTCGCAGCGAGGCGCTGTTGGCACTGGCGCAGGCCCGCAGCCCGGCGGAATGCACCGACCCCAACGACGCCGCACTTTATCAGCCCCAACCTGTCGAGCCAGAACTGCAGCGCAGAGCGGCCAGCATTCGCGACGACGTCGCGGTCGCCAGGGGATTGTGGCTGGCGGCGCGCCACGATGTCGCGCGCGAACAACTTCGCGACACCTTGCGTTCGGCCGAGTCGACTGGGTACCGCCCGTTGATGGCCGAGGTATGGCATGCGATTGCCGAAATGGAGTTCGCCGCCGAACGCTTCCGAGAAGCATTCGATGCCGACCAGTCCGCGATCGACCTGGCAACGGCAGGGGGCCACGACGTTCTGGCCATGCAGGCGTGGACCCAGCTGATTTCCACTGCCGATCGCCTCGGCGATGTCGATCGCGTACAAGAGTACGATCGTCGGGCCGAGGCGGCGCTCGCTCGCGTCGGCGACAACGCGGGGAGCCTCGAGGTCAGGCTCCTGCACGCCCGCGGCATCGCCGCAATCGGACGCGCGGACGCCGAAACTGCACGTAAGAGTTTCACGGCGGAGCTCGATAGTCCGGCCAGCGGCGTTGAGGAGCGGTTGCATGCACTCGGAGGGCTCGCAGCGGTCGCGAGTCTGACCGGCGATCACGCCGCAGCGGTGACGAAGGCGCGCGAAGTGTTGCGGCTGCGCGTCGCGGACCTCGGGCCCGATCATCCTCTACTGGCGACTTCCTACATCAACCTTGCGATCGACCTGCTCGCGCTCGCACGCTTCGCGGAGGCGATGGACGAAGTCGAGCGCGGACTAGCGGTGATGGCAGCGAACTCAGCCTCCGAATCGCCGTCTGCCGGACGGCTGCTCAACTTGAAGGGCGTGCTGCTGCTCGAGCTCGGGCGGCGCGACGAGTCGCTTCAGATCGGTCGCCAAGCCGCGGCGGTCCTCACCGCCGCCCTTGGTCCAAACCACGAAGCCACCCTCGACGCGCGCGCGCACGTCGTTCACATTTTGGCGGAGCTTGGGGATGTCGACGGCGCCATCGAAGCGATGGAGGCGCTGGCCGACGCTTGGGTTCAGCTCCGTGGAGACCAGCACCCGAGCACGGCCACGACGCGGATGAACCTCGCGATGATGTTGCTCGCGCGCGGCCGGGCCCACGACGCGATCGCACCCGCGGCGGCGGCCTTGGAGGCCCTTGCGGCCAGCCACGGCCCGCGATCGACGCTGCGCGGCCACGCGCTGATGGTGCATGGGCAGGCCCTGCGCCGAAGCGGTGACGTGGCCCAGGGACTCACCCAGTTACGACTGGCGCGGGAGATCCTTGCCGAGAGTCATGCCGACCCGGACGTGCTGCGCGAGTGCGAGGGTGAACTTGCAGCGGCCGAAGCGGCGCCGCTTCACGCGGCCCCCTAACGCCTGCGGCAGGGGTTACTTCCAGCAGCTATAGTCGAGCTTCGCGCTCTGCTTGATCGCCTTGGGCTTCTTACCGTCGTCACCGGGCGCCGGCTGAACCGTGACGTCGATACGACTCACATTTCCGATCGGATCGTACTTGTACGTGAACTTGCGGTCGATGCTGCCGTCGGCAGCGAGGTCCTCGGAGAGCGACTTGACGCGCCCGTCCTTGCCGTAGGCAATCGTCACCTTAACGCCTGCTTCGCTCGCGACCACCTCGACCACGCGTCCGTCCTTGAGCTTGGTGGTCAGCGCCTCGCGCGGGGCCGCGATCGTGTACCCGGGTTGGATCCCCACGAATTCCGGAAGGACGATCAAAGTCACCTCTTCAACCGACGTATCGGCGTTTGTCACCTTCGCGGTCGCGATGTTGCTAGCGCCGTCGTAGCTCGGTTCGATCCGCAGGTCGGTTGTCTTGTCGCAATCGAGATCAACGGAGATTTTTGTGGTCTTGCCGCCCTTGCTCTCGTACTTCCCGCAAACGTCGGCCTTCCCATCGGCACCGTCGTCGATACGGATCGTCCCACCCCCCTCTTTGTACTGCATGCGCACGATCGGCCCGCCTTTCCACGTGACCTTGCACGGCCCGGGGAACGAGCCCGTCGGTTTCGCGGGTGTGGCAGGAGCGGCGGGCGGCGTATCCCCATCGCCATCGGTGTCGGCGAGCGGATCGTCCCATACGTCGTCGGCAAAGGGATTCTCGGGGGCCTTGCCGTCATCTCCAGGGCTCCTCGCTTCGATCTTGAGCTCGGGAGCATCGGCCTTGGACGTCTTCGCAGGCGGGGGCGGAGTGTCATCTTGGCCGGTACCGCACGCGAGCGGGACCAGGGCAAAAAACAGCGTCGCGATGCGGCGTCGAGGGAGGCGCGTCATAGATCTCTCTTGATCGAACGTGGGGCCGGCGGTGTTCGGTCTTCGTCGACGCTGGTCACCGCGCGTAGCTCGTTGGTGCCGTAAAGCTGGGCGTAGCGGCGGCGAATCCCGAAGCAGCGGCGTTCTAGCACACATCGGCCGCACTCGGCGGGTTTGACGAACTCCCCCGCATCGGCACCCCGCTCGAGCTCGGCTAGTGCGAAAAAGGGCGCGAGGCTGTGCGGGACGAGGCATAGAGGGATGCCGCACATGGAGTCGAAGCCGCCGAGCTCGACGCCGTGGGCGCTGGCACGCGCGACCGCCTCGGTCACGTCGGGTAGAACATCGTGGTAACGCGGCACGAGATCGGGCGTGCTCGGGACGAGATCGGTCGAGGGCGCCACGAACGAAAGGGTGATCGCCGCAGCGGGCCAACGCGCGGCCACCAGGTCGACGAATGCAGGCAGCTCATGGTGGTTGGCCTTGCAGATGACGAAGTTGATCCGCACGCGGGCACCCACGGCGACAAGCGCGTCAAGGCCGGACACCGTTGCGCCAAAGGTCCCGGGAGCGTCGGTGATGGCGTCGCTGGTGACGGCCGTCGCGCCGTGCAGCGAGACAAACGCGGTGTCGAGGCCCGCCACCATCAGCTCGGCGGCGCGCGCGGCATCAATGCGTGTTGCGTTGGTCTGCAGCTCGACCTCCGCAGCTCCGCGGCGCTTGCCCTCGGCGATCCAGTGCGCGAGCTCGGGATCGAGGGTGGGCTCACCACCCGACAACACGAGCACGCCCCTGCGACCACCGATCTCGGCGATCGCCCGCTCGACCGCGCTCCGCTCTGGGGCCGGCAAGTGCGTCGAGACGAAACAAAACCGACACGCCTGGTTGCACGTGAATCCGATCCTAACGATGGCCGCCGGGATGGTGCTGCCGTCAGACCGACGATAGACCTCGTGGGTGACGAGCTCGCGCGCCACCTGTTCCGAAATAGCACCGACACGCGATAGCCGGCGGCGCAGGCGGTCGTCGGTGATCGGTTGCGCCCTGGCTTCGGCATGTTCGCGCACCTGCTCGGCGACCCCGGGACAGCGATCGACGAGCACGCATCGCTGGCAGGCCGCGATCGGCTCGAAGCCATCACGCTGATTTCCGCCGGGCCCGAGCGAGAACAGCGAGCCTACGCGATCTGGCCGCGGGACCAGGCACGGCGCGATACCACTGGCGGGGTCGAGCCAGAGCTCCAACCCGCGCGCGCGAGCGCCTTCCGCCAGCGTCACGAGGCCGACGATGGCGTCTGCGATGGCTGCCACTCCGCGGGGTCCGTCGGTAGGGATCCGAACGCGCGCGCGCTTTAGCATTGGAAGTTCGCGCTGAATCGCCGCCGGAAGCCGCTCGAGCTCGCCAAGGTTTTCCGCGACGATCGGGATACTGGCTTCGATAGTGATGCCAGCGCGCGCGAGGGCAGCTACTCCGCGGCGGAGCGCGGGCAATCCCCGAGGATCGCCGGTAATCTGCCCGTAGCGCTCGATCGAGGGCACGTGAACGCGGGCAAGCACGAGACCCGCACTGGCCAACGATCGCGCCCGTGCCTCATCGATCCCACAAGCGTGGGTCTCGAGTTCGACCGCGACTCCACGCGCGCGTGCGGCGGCCACGATTTGCTCAAGATCTCGACGCAGGGTTGGCTCACCGCCGGTTAGGACAACCGTGGTCCCCTCGCCGACGCGGTCGAGCGCCCCGCTAATCGCACGGCCGCCAGCGACACTGGCGCGCTCGTGCTCGCGGCGCACGTTGCAGAACCCGCACCGCTGATCGCACGTCTCGTTCGTGATGACCAAGGACGTGCGCACCCGACCAGGATACCGCGAGGTGTTCAGCGCTGGCTCGCGCGAGCACGATGCCGGGCCTACTCCTGCTGTAACGCCCCGTGCAGCGGGTGAGGCGCGCGGGGCGACCCCCGAGCGACGACACCGCTCACGATCCGCGAGACGACGCCTGCTGCCACCATTGCTCGAGCCGGTCGACGAACGGCTGTTGCGCCGCCAGGATCTTCCGCCGCGCACAGGCCGGGTCAAACCACCCGAATCGATCGACCTCGGGAAATCGCTGATGCCGTCCAGAACCCCGTGGCCACTCAAGCTCGAACTCGTTGCTGCGGAGCTCGGCCGCGTCGATCTCCGGGCGAGCCGGCGCAGCCCAGGCGAGCACCACTTTGCCGCCGGCCTGACGGATCTGACCTAAGGGCACGAACGGGCCGTCGGGCGCCGGTAGCGACGTCTCCTCGATCAGCTCACGGCAGGCCGCGACAAACGGATCTTCGCCGGACTCGACCATGCCCTTGGGGATCGTCCACGCGCCGTCGTCTTTGCGCGCGAAAAATGGCCCCCCCGGATGCGCGAGCAGCAACTCGAGACCCTCGCTCGCGTGCACCCGGAAGAGCAGAATGCCTGCACTGGTCCGCGCCATCTCGCCAAAGATTGCAGCATTCGAGCTCGGCGGGTAGCCGCCTTAGGAAGCCACGTTCATCCGGTGGGGCAGGCCCCCGACAGCCGGCGGCGAAGCTCCGGCAACGCGCGGCGCGACACCGGAGCGACACCGCCGTCCACGAGTTCGATCGTCGCCTTGGCATCCGCGACATGAAGCGCAACGATCGCAGCAGCGTTTACGAGCTCAGCCCGATGGGCTCGCAAGAACCCGAAGGGGGCGAGTTTCGTCTCAAGCTCATTGAGGCTGTCGTCGAGCAGCAGCTCTCCGGCACCCGCGCGCGCCTCCGCGCGCAGGTGCACAACGACGTACTTATCGCGGGCCGACAACCGCGTGATCGAAGACAGTTCGAGCAGCAGGACCCGCGATCCATCCCTGGCCGCCAATCGCGGCGGAAGGTCGCGCTGACGTGCGGCCTCCAGGACCTCGGCCACCTCGGGCTGCACCTGACCCACGCGCCTACGCACGCGATCCATCGCCAACCGCAGGCGCTCGCGCGTCACCGGTTTGAGCAGATAATCCACCGCCGCGAGCTCGAACGCCGCGACCGCGTGTGCCGCGTGTGCCGACACGAACACCACCGGGGGCATCGCGCGGCTTTGAGCGAGGCGAAGGCCGTCAAGCTCGGGCATATGAACGTCAAGCAGTACCGCGTCGGGCGCCAACGCTTCGATCCTCGCGCCCGCCTCGACCCCATCCGCGGCCTCGCCAACGACTTCCACATCGGGAAGCTCGCGCAGCATTCGCAGAATCCGCGCACGTGCAAGCGCTTCGTCGTCGACCACCACGACGCGCAGCATGGACATCGAGGTAGATGCTAGCGTCGCAGACCACGCGTTGTCCACGCCGACGGTCGGTCCGCTTCCGCGCAGCCGCAGGTGGCGCGACCCTGTTACGATCGTCCCACGCTGACCACGTCGCCTCACCGCCGATCGCGTCCGGCCAACGGCGTCCGCCCCGACGACCTCGTGTTCGTGCCGCTCGGTGGGGTCGGCGAAATCGGCATGAACGTCAGCCTCTACGGCCACGCCGATCGCTGGCTGTTGGTCGACTGCGGGATCTCCTTCGACAACACACGGGGC
>CADEGN010000022.1 GCA_902826865.1 uncultured Myxococcales bacterium | reverse complement strand
ACATCGAGGTTCCCTTCGACGAGGATCGACCTTCGGGTGGCTTGCAGGGCCATCCGGGCCTGCGCAAGGCCGAACAGGCTCTTGCCCTTGGTGTACAGGAGCGACTCGGGGGAGTTGAGGTACTTGGGGACCGTGGTGTCCCCGCTTGGATCGTCGTGGGGCGGTACGACGCGACCGCTGAAGGAGATGACCTCGCCACCGGGGGCCACGACCGGGAAGATGAGGCGGCCCCGAAAGCGGTCGTACCAGGTCCCGGCGCGCTCGCTGCGGCCGACGAGGCCGAGCTTCTCGGCGATTTCCAGGGACATGCCACGGGCCTCAATCGCGCGCGCGAGCCGGTCCCACCCGGCCTCCGTGGGCGCTGGCGCGTAGCCGAGGCGAAACTCCGCGACGACGTCGCCCTCGAGCCCACGCGCGGTGAGGTAGACGCGTCCCGCCTTGCCCTCGTCGGACGTGGTCAGCACGTGCTGCCACAGTTCGGTGGCCAGGCCGGTGAGCGAATAGGCGAGATCGCGCTCGCTGGCGACCTGCGCCCGACGTGCGTCGCCCCCATCGGCGGGCAGGGTCACGTTGTAGAGGTCCGCCAACTTGCGCAGGGCCTCGACGAAGCCCTTGCCCTCGATCTCCATGATGAAACGGATCGCGTCGCCACCCGCCCCACATCCGAAGCACTTGTAGCCCTTGCGAACCGGGTTCACGTTGAAGCTCGGGGTCTTCTCGGCGTGGAAGGGGCAGCGTCCCTTGTAGTTCTTGCCGGCGCGGCGCAACTCCACGTAGCGACCGATCAGGTCGACGATGTCGACCCGGTCACGGACCTCCTGGACTTTGTCGTCGGGGATCGCGGCCATGGGCGGCGCGGCCGCGGGGTGGTGGAGGGCGGCCGAGCAGGTTTCGAAGTAAGGATCCCTACGATCGTCGTGGACGCAAGGCAACTCTCGTCGGGAACTTGCCTGCCGAGCGTGTTTCATGGCACCGCCGGAAGTTGAATGGACACCGCTGCGGAGATCCCTGGGTGTGGCGAGGTAGCCGCCGAGCCGGCCGAGCCGACGAACGCCGTGGACCGGCGGGACAGCGGGGCGCGACGGCGCGCCCGTGACCTCCTCATGGATCGCGGCGTGCGGCCGAGCAAGGTGCCCGAGGGCGCCCTGCGGCGGGTGCGCGACATCGAGAACCTCATCCTGTTCGTCGACGACGACCTGCGGCAGACGGCCTTGGCCATGACCCGCATCGAGGCGTTCCTCTCCAAGACGATGCGGACCCTCGGCGAGCCCGACCTGCGTCGGGAGCAAATCGCCGAGCTTGCCCGCGACCTGGAGGTTCTCGATCACCTCGACCAACTCGGCGAGACGCTAGAGAGCCTGCGCCGTCGACTCGGCAAACTCGCGATGGACATGCGCTAGAACCCCGGCGTTGCTAGAAGCGGACGCGGACGTCTTCGTTGGGGTGCAGGCCGGCGACCTCCTGGCGCCACAAACGACCACGGCGCACAAGTCCGCCGGCGCGGCGCAGATCGACGGTGTCGGTGGCGGCGCTGTCCCATGCGCCTAGCACCATCCGCTCGTCTTCGTCGTCGGGATCTTCGGTCTGCAAGTACAGCACGTGATCGAAGTCGGCTTGGACCGGACGCTCGCCGTTATGCACGTGCACGGTTGGGAAGAACAGCTCGTTGCGATCGCGCCGGGGGAACCGCAGGCAAAACGGCGGGACGGCCACGGTGCGGCGCGGGCTAGCGGCGAGCTGGATCACGGCGAACGACCAGTCGGCGTAACGCGGCCGAAGTGCTTGCCACAACCCTTCACCGATGCGGAACTCGGGGTCGAGCCGAACGAAGTCGGCGTGGGTTGGCACGAAGCTCGCGATGAAGCCACCGATCTGGTCGACCGGTAGCGGCGCGGGCGTGGGTACGATCTCCAGGCTCGGCCCGCGCCCGAATCGGAAGTGCGGGAACGCGGCCTCCAAATCGGCGAAGATCCCGGGGTAGATCGAAAGGTCCAGCCACAGCACCGAACTCGCCGGTGTACCGGGCGGCACGGGAAGCGGGAGCACCATCGCGAGCGGGGCGAGCGGAGCCACGCGCATGGCGCAGGCAAGGAGCGCGTGCTCGCCGTCGCTGCGCGCGAACAAGCGCGTCTGCCCGACGTGGGAAACCTCGCCAGTGAAGATGCACATGGCCCAGGGGTGGACACGCATCGACAGCCGATGTGACACGCGCAGAGGTCGGTCCGCGCGCGTGGTCAGGCTATGATGCGCGATGAAGTGGCCGACCCCCTGCCGAGCCCGACGGACGCGGTCGCCGTGCGATCCCTGCCGCCGCGCCCCGAGCTGGCCGCCCGTGCGCTCGTGGCGACCGCGGCCGTCTATGGCGGTTACGCGCTCATCGGACTCGTCGGGGTTCCCGGGGAGCTGCGCTACCTGGCGCTGGTGGCGTCGTTCTATTTGCTGCCGGGATACGTCATGCGCGGGGATCCCGAGCGCGCGCGAACGTGGCAGGTCGGGCCCGATGGCGTGATCCCTCGCTGGTCCTGGCGCGGCGCGCGGTGGGCTGCCGTGCTCGCCCTGGCGGTGTTTCCTCCGTTCGTGTTTGTCTTCTGGTGGTTTTATGCCGACGTATGCCACGGGCACCTCGGGGTGTTGGCACCGGTGTTGTGGATCGAAGGGCTGACCCCGGCCGAGGGCGGGCTTTCGCGCTACCTCGAACGCCTATGCGTTCCGCACGAGGGCGGCTTTTTCCCCGGCGCGCTGCGATTTCCCGAAGAGTGGACGCGTTGGGGCGGGCTCGGGATCGCCGTCGCCGCGGCGGTCGAGGTGTTCGCGATCGCATTGCCGGAAGAGGTCTTCCACCGTGGATTCCTGATGAGCGCCTGCGAGGAGCGATGGCGACCGACGCGACGCGTCCTCGGTGCCCCACTCGGAATGGCTGCGGTCATCGCGAGTTTCGTGTTCGCCGTTGGGCACCTCGTGGGCATGGCGGAGCTGGCTAGGTTGGCGACGTTTTTCCCGGCGTTGGCGTTCTCGTGGCTGTGGCGACGCAGCGGCAGCCTGTGGGCGCCTGCGTTGTTCCACGCCGCGGCGAATCTTTTGATGGCCTTGTTGCTCGCGAGCACGTTCCCCCGCGGTGGTTAGGCAGTGCCCCTGGGCGTTGGCATGCTACCTTCGTCGCTCCCACGCGAGATGACGGCGGCGGCCTTCTTCGACATCGATCACACCGTGCTCGAGATCAACTCGGGTTCGCGATGGATCGGCCACATGTACAAGACCAAGCAGATGAGCCTGGTCGGGATCGGTCGCGCCCTCGTGTGGTTGGCGCAGTATCGCTTTGGATTGCTCGACTACGAGGCGATGGCGACGCGTGTGCTCGAGACCTATCAGGGCAAGGCGGTCGAGCCGATCGCCCGCGAAGTGGAGGAGTGGTTCGCGCGCGACGTCGAGTGGGCGATCTGCACGGAAGCCCGCGCAAGCGTGGCCCGCCACCGCGAGGCCGGCGACGTCGTGGTGTTATTGACGTCGGCGACGCAGTTTCTCACCGAGCCCGTCGCCCGCGCGCTTGCCATCGAGCATTGGCTGTGCACGCGCGTCGAGGTCGAAAATGGTGTGTTCACCGGCAAGCATCGGGTACCTGCGTGTTACGGCGCAGGCAAGGTGGGCTATGCCGAGGAGTTCGCCGCCGAGCACAGCGTCGATCTCGCCGCGAGCTACTTTTATACGGACAGCTATACCGATTTGCCGATGCTCGAGCGCGTTGGGCAACCGCGCGTGATCAACCCGGACCCCCGGCTGCGACGGGTCGCGCGTGTGCGCAGCTGGCCAGTCGAGACCTGGCGCGCACCGCGGGCCGCGCGCCCTTGAAGCGACGATCGCGGCCACCAGCCCCGCGCGCAGCCGCGGCCTTGGGGTTTCAGCAGTCGTTGAGATCGGTCCCCTCGGCGCAGAGGTCCGATCCCTCCGGTTCGTCGCACCACCCGTCGTTGGTGTACTCGCAGAAGCAGTCGGCCATATCGGTGCCGCTCGGGCAAAGAACGGGCTCGTCGCAATTTCCATCGTTCATCGACGCGCAGCTCGGTGCTTCCACCTTGGTGATGGCCAAGGAAAACGAGGCACCCGGGACGATGGTTGTCTCGACGGCGATGTGTCGCTCATCCCCGGCTGAAACCGCCTCTTCGACCTCGATCGCCCCGGCGCCCACGTTGGAGCAGGAACGGCCGCCCGTGCAATCGGCCTCGTTCACGTTGATCCTGAGGCGCAGTCCAGGCCCCGATGCGCGAAACGAGTAGGTCGCAGACGCGGGTGAGGTCCAGGCAAACACAACGGCTTCGCCCATGTCCTCAGGATCCTCGTAGCAACCCGGATCGGGGCGCGTGGACGCCGGTGCGGCGATCACCGTGGCACCCAGCGCTGACCCGAGATCTTCGCTCAGACAGTCATCGGTCGGATCGAAGTCGGGGGGCTCCGAGAGCAGCAGGCAACCCATCGGGCCCGGTGACATCGCCGCCACGAGCAAGATATTTCGTGTATGGGCGCGACGCGGTCCCATCGTCAGAACTCCCCCGACAGCGCAAGTCCGTTGCCGGTGGGTGACAGCGCGACATTGCGGCGCTGGCGCTTGGTCCGCTTGGGGATGGCGAGCCCGGCGACGATTCCAACCGCGCCCCCGATCGCGAGGGTCCAGCCGGCGACGTTGATCCCGCGTTGGACTTTCCACCGCCCCTCGTCAGGTGCGGGCGAGCTCCGATTGACGCGATAGGCGAGGTAGGTGCTGGCGATCAGCAGCGCGCCGGTCCCGGCCAGCGACGCGCCGGCGCCGATGAGTCCGCGGCGGGCATGCGTGCGGCGGATCTGCGCGACATCGAACTCACCCTTGGATTTCGGCGTGGGCGCGTCGCCTCCAGCGCGCGGCGTTGCTTTGCCCGCGCCGATCTGACCGCGCTTGTCCTGCCAGTCGACGTCGCTGACATCCGCGATCTGCACACCGAGCGCGCGGAGGGCGACGGGCGCCGGAACCGCGAACGCTAGGCCCTCCATCGCGACATGGGACACCTTCCAGCTGGCGATCCCGATCACAAAGCCCGTGGCCGTGACCGCGGGTCCGCCGGAGTTTCCCGGATTGAGGCTCGCGTCGAGTTGAACGAAGGAAAGCCCATCGAACGTGCGGTAGCCGCTCACGATTCCCTTGGCCACCGAGAACGAAAGCTCTTCGCCGGCCGGGCTTCCCAGGACAAAGACGTCTGCACCCAGCGTTGCTTCCCCCTCGCCCAGCCGCAGGCAGGCGGTCGGGCCATCGTGTTCGACGCGCAGCAGCGCGACGTCCTGGGCCCTATTGACCCGCACAACCTCGGCGCGAGCAGAGGTTCCGTCGTGCCGGACCACATCGACGCGCTCGCGTCCTTTAGCGACGTGCGCGGCGGTGAGGGCGAACCCGTCGTCGGAGATCAGCACCGCGCTGCCGACACCCTCGCCCGCGCGGACCAAGAGCGTCGCATCGAGGGCGTGCGCGCTGTCCTGCGGGAGGATGGGAGGTTCCGCCGGACAGCCCGCCACGTCGAGCGTCGACGACCACTCCCAGGCTCGCGCGCCTGATGGAGCGGGTGACTTTGGAGCGGCCTCGATGACGCGAAGCTGCAACACGCTCGAGGCTGCGAGGATCGCCAGGGTTAGGATCGACGCGGTCACGGTTTGGGAGCTCGCACGAACGTCTGATTTGCCGAGGGTTCTCCGTTGGCGATCCGCACGCGGCTGCTGCCAGCGATCCACAGCGGGATTCCCACCGGTAAGATCAGGAGGTAGGTGAGCAGCATCCCGGGGATCAACAGTCCCTTACGCTGGCTCTGATACTTGAGCGTCACCACCGAGCTTCCGCGCGGCAGACGGAACTGTCCGGACACCTGGGCGCCGTCGCGCATGAAGTACAGGATGGGGCGCTCCGACACGTCGACCGACGCCCGGCATTTGCCGCGGCAGAGCTCCTCGTAGCGGTTGGTCACGATCGTCACGTTGGTGCCATGGGCCGCCGAAGTGTCGATGTGCCGGACCAACTTGAGCGGGCCCTTCGTGTCGTCGGGTCGGGTCTCGACCACGTGCACGAACACCGACTCCCCCTCGTCCGCGGCGCCGAGCGGCAACTCGTCTCCGCCTGGCTCCGGCGCAGTCTCGAGGGCGGGCAGCCGGGGAGGGCGGGCGAGGGCCACAGGGCTGCCGAGCCCGAGGGGACCGGCGACGGCCAGCGCGGTGAGGACCGGCAGCGGCGCAAAGCGGCGGTTGGGGCGGGGGCGTCGGACAGCGGACATCGTGGACGGTTGCCTTTCCGCCCAACGAGATGTGCGAGCACGACGTGCTGTGCATGGCAACGACCACGCGCCTGCGTGTGCCGACTCACCCGCTCGCGGCCGGGAGCGTCGGGCGACGCGCGTGCGCCACCGGGCGGCCGAGGGCCTGCTACCGTCCAACTGTGCCGATGACGACCTCCACCGTGGGCCACTGGGACAGCGAGCTCGGTGAGCTCGATGCGCTGATCGATCGGGTTCTGGCGGAGGACCTTGCGTCGGGGGACGTGACCGCGAGGACGACGGTGCCCGCCGACCTCGAGGCCGCGGCGCAGATGCTCGCCAAGTCGGAGCTCGTCGTTTGTGGGATGCCGGTCGCCGCCCGCGTCCTGTCGCGCGTCGACCCGCGTGCCGACGTGCAGATCTTCGCGGCAGAACGCAGCAGAGTCACCGCCGGCACCGTTTTGCTGCGCGTTTGCGGCAATGCCCGCGCGTTGCTCGGGGCCGAACGCACCGCCCTCAACCTCGTGCAGCGGATGTGCGGCGTTGCCACCGCGACGCGCCGCTTCGTCGATGCCGCCGCCGGCCGCTGTCGAATTACCGATACGCGCAAGACGATGCCCGGCTTGCGCGCCCTCGATCGCTACGCGGTGCGGTGCGGTGGCGGACACAATCACCGCAACGATCTCGGCGCCGGGGTACTCATCAAGGAGAACCACATTCGCTGCGCTGGTTCGGTGACGGCTGCGATCGCCGCCGCGGCTCGCCAGGCCCCGCACACGCTTCGCATCGAATGCGAGGTCACCAACCTCGCCGAAGTTGACGAAGCGCTGGCCGCCGGTGCCGAGGTGATTCTGCTCGACAACATGGACGACGCCACGGTTGCCGAGGCGGTCGCGCGGATCGGTGAGCGCGCGTGGACCGAGGTGTCGGGCAACGTCGAGCTCGAACGCGTGGCGCGGCTCGCCGAGATCGGCGTCGATCTGATCAGCGCCGGCGCGCTCACCCATTCGGTTCGCGCCGCTGATATCTCGCTGAAGTTCGACCGATGAGGACGCGCTGGCTCGGCCAGGTGCGCGAGCACCACGCGCTTCTCACCTCGACCAACGACCATGCCCTGCGCCTGGCCCAGGCCGGTGCCGTTCACGGAACCCTGGTCACCGCCGACGCCCAAACAGCAGGTCGTGGACGCATGGGGCGCCGCTGGGATTCTCCGGCCGGGGCGGGGATCTACGCCTCGATCGTGCTGCGACCGGATGCCAGCCCGCGGCTCGGTGCGCTCGGTCTCGCGGTCGGGGTGGGACTGCGCCGCGGCCTGGCCAGCGTCGCCGAGGGTATCGGACTCAAATGGCCCAACGATCTGATGGCGCGCGATCGCAAACTGGCGGGGATCCTGTGTGAGGCGCGATGGAGCGGTGCGCGTCCCGAGATCGTCGCGGGCTTTGGCATCGACGTCGAGGTTCGCGCGTGGCCGCCCGAGCTCGCCGGGATCGCGATCAGCCTGGCCGAGTTGCGGGCGACCGGCGAGGCGCCTGCGCGCGACGAGGTGCTAGGCGCCGTGCTCGTCGCGCTTGAGGGCGTGCTCGATCATTTTTTCGCCGACGGGTTTGCGGCGATCTGGCAGGAGTATGTCGCGCATACGGTGACATTGGGACGCCGCGTTTCTGTCGCCGATGGACGTGGAGGCGTGCTCGAGGGGGTCGCCGAGGCCGTCGACGAGGACGGAGCGCTGGTTGTGCGCACGGATGATGGTCGACGCGAGCGTGTGCTCGCCGGTGAGCTGGAGGCGTAAGCCGATGCGATCACCCGGGTGGGACGAAATCGTCGCACGTGGTGTCGATGATGCCCACCGCCTGGGCGAAAAAATCGTTGTAGTCGGCCGTGCACACGCTTCCGACGATCCCGTGGTCGCCGAAAGCCTCGGTGAACGTTCGCAGCCGCACGCCGGCCTCGGCCCCGATCACACCCTCGCCCGTGAGCTGCTCGCAGATCGCGTCGGGCTGATCATTGTCGCCGAAGAGACCGAGCACGACCACGGAGTCGTCGTTGCCGAGCTTTGCGGCGACGAGGTCGTCGTGCCAGCTCATCGGGTCACCGGGCGATTTGAACTCATCTTCCTCGTCGGTGATGAAGGTAACCACCAGGATTGCGTCGTCGCGCAAAAACCCCTCATTGCACCCGGCGGGGGCCCCCATCGGCTCGCCGACCGCGAGCAGCATCGCGGCCATGGGCTGCTCGTTGCCATCCCCGAACGTACCAACCTCACCGACGCACGCGAACTTGTCCCCGAGTCCCTCGTCGGCCTTGCTCATGAAGCGGGGATCCTCGTGCATGCACAGGGTGCCGTCGCTGCGGAACACTTTGCCTGCGCCAAGCGTGCCGTCGCAGGCGCTGCCGGGCACCATGTTGCAGGGGATCTCGTTGCATGACGTGCCGATGTTGCATGCGGTTTCGCAGCACGCAGGCACCGGCTCACACTCGCACACGTCGTTGGTGCATATGACGCTGCTCCCCGTACCCCCCGACGCGTCGGTGTCGACCACCAGGATGTGGTAGTCCTGCGCCGCCAGCGTGGCTTGGATGGTGGAGATGAAGCCGGGGAAGCTTGCGATCAGGTTGTCTTGCTCGTCCTCCATCGAGGCCGAGTTGTCGATCACGAACAGGAAGTCGGCTTTGCGGCAGCCGGTATCGTCGCCCGCATCAGCGCCCGTCTGGGCGTCGACGTCGAGCTTGAGCGTGTCGCTGCCCGTCGCAGCGCTCATCGTGCCGCCGTAGGTCGTGCTGTTCGAGCTGGGACCTGATGCCACGGTGCTTACGCCTTCGCCAGCTCCGCTCTCGAAGAGGCCGACGCTGTAGGCTTGGGGCGAGCAGGCGGTGGCGAGCAGACTCAAGGAGAACGCGCCGTGTCTGCCCACCTTGCCCATCGGTCGCGTACCCTGGTCTCGGCCGCGCCCGCGGCAGCCGTACGGACACTCATCTTAGCGCCTGGGTGCGGAGTTTCCAGCCTTTGGTCCTGGGCCGAGAGCGGTGGGCGGCTGCCGGCGCGTTTGTCTCGGAACGCTTGTTGCGCCGCACGGTCCGCGCGCCGAAATCGGCCGCAACGAGTTGCCCGCGCGACACCGACACAAGCGGCATGGGCCGGCGAGACGACGCCGCAAGAGCGACCACGAGCCACGCGACCCGCGACCAGGCGGCACGGCATCGCGTGATCTGCCCGTGTCTGCCCCGCCGAAGCGCTGGCCTTGGCGGCCCGCCGCCGCGGTCGACCGCCTTTTCACCGCGGGCCTGCGTCGGCGCTTTGCTATGCTCGCACAAATGCTGATCCGTGATCGTCTCGCGCACAAGCGCCCGGTGTTCAGCTTCGAGTTCTTTCCGCCCCGCACCGCCGATGGTGAGAAGGCGCTGCTGCAAAGCCTCGAACGGCTGGCGCCCCTCGAACCCGACTTCGTGTCGGTCACGTGGGGGGCGGGTGGAAGCACGCGCGCGCGCACGCTCGATCTGGTCGCCCAGATCAAGCGCGACTTCGGCGTCGAAGCCGTCGCGCATCTGACCTGCGTCGAGTCGTCGCGCGAGCAGATCGCCCAGGTGCTCGATCAGCTCGAGCACGCGGGGATCACCAACGTGTTGGCGCTGCGCGGCGACCCACCGCGCGGGCAGAGCACCTTTGTTCCGGCGGCCGACGGTTTTGCCCATGCCAGCGAGTTGGTCGCGTTCATTCGGGAACGCGCGGGTGATCGACTCTGCATCGGAGCGGCGTGCTACCCGGAGGTCCATCCCGAGGCGGCCAGCGCCGAAGTCGATCTGCGCCACCTCGCAGCGAAGGTCGACGCCGGCGTCGACTACCTCATCACCCAGTTGTTCTTCGACAATGAGCGGTTTTTTGGGTTCGAGCGCCAACTCCGGGCGGCTGGGGTTAACGTGCCGCTTCTGGCCGGGATCATGCCGGTGACCAACGTTGCCCAGATTCAGCGGTTTTCGCAGATGTGCGGGGCAACGATCCCGGCAGTCCTCCGCGAGCGACTGGGGGAGGTCGAGGGCGACGCCCAGGAAGTGTTTTGGACGGGTGTCAGCTTCGCCGCCCACCAGTGCCGCGGATTGCTCCGCCCCGGCGGCGGTACGGCGTTCACTCGGCTGCCCGCGCCCGTGGCCGGCGTGCACTTCTATACCCTCAACAAGTCCCCGGCGGCCCGGGCGATTTTCGAGATCCTGCGGCTCGCGCGGGTCGGGTTCTGACGAGTATGGGCGCCGCGATCGCTCTCGCAGCGCTCTTGGGCAGTACGCCGCCGGTGCTAGCGATGCCGACGACGATTGGCCCGATCGGTACGGTGACGTTGGTGCAAGCACGCGTCCAGCTCGGCATGCGCGCGTTCGTCACCGGGGTGCCGAGGTGTCAGGCCGATGCGAAGCTCTGCTTCGGCCTGGTTGTCCACGTCGTCGAGGTGGATGGCGCGCCTGTTGTCGATCCTGTTTGGTTCTTCGCCCAGGTCGATGCGGCCAACCGGCTCTTCGACGCGATCGACGTCGCCTTCGAGTCGATCGAGGTCCGCCGCGAAAACGCGGAGCGGGCCCATATCGCAAGCCGAAGTGATCGCGATCGGTTGGGTCGCGGCGAGCATGACAAGGGTGTCGTGCATGTTTGGATCGTACGTCGGCTCGCGGATGTCGACATTGACGGGGCGGAGATCCGCGGCGTCCACTGGCGTGATCGTGCGGATCTCTCGCGCCGATTCGTCATCCTGTCCTCGATCGCGGGTGATCGCACGCTCGCGCATGAGCTTGGGCACTTCTTCGGGCTGCCGCACTCGCGCTATCCGGTCAGCATCATGAACAAGACGCCGCGTGACGATCCCCCGTGGGAGCTGCGCGGGTTCCATCGCGATGAGCTCTCGCGCATGCGCCGGGATCGGGACGAGATGGTCGCCGACGGGACGCTTGTGCAGCGAAAACAGCGGCGCGGGCGACCGCGGCGTCGCTGATCGACGCGGCAGAAGCTGGGCATGCTTTTGTGCTCAATCCCCCGAGGTAGTGAGCGCACACGCACAGGACGCGGAAATCGTCGACATCAGTTACGCACGCCACTCAAACATGCGCGCGATTCGTTTCCGATCGTGGCTGGCTTTGCACCGCGCGCCCGCGCGGCGCGCCCGCAGGCGAGCGGCGCGCAGGCGCGGACGGTCGGGGCAAGATCGCTCCGCCGGATCGCTCACGGCCGCAAGCGACCCACGCGGCGACCGAAGCATGAGAAGATACGTCGCAGACGTGGGGCGATCGCGAAACGGGCGACGAGGGTTGGTGTTGACCCTGGCCATCGGGGCCTGCCGCGGCGAGCCCACGGCTGCGCTCGCAGACAGCGGTACCGACGCGACCGCATGTGCAGGCGCCGAGTGCCAAACGACCGGAGCGTTCGCGACTTCCTCTGAAGGCGACGCGGCCACGGCTGGATCGCACGGCACATTCGATTCGAGCTCGACTTCTGCGACGGGCGGCGAGGCATCCGGCGGATCGATGACCGTCGGGACCGGATCGTCGGGGGATGCGACCACGCGCGGCGGGTGGACGTCGTCGGGCGCGGACATGTCGTCGAGCGATGTGACCACGAGCGGAGTGACGTCGAGTGCGGCGCCGTCGAGCACGTCGACCTCGGGCACGGACGACATTGGGGACACAGGTTTCTCATCCACCGGCGTGGCTGGCTCGACGGACGCGAGCGGCTCGAGCGACACAGGCGGTCCCGTCGACATCGCCGGCCTGTCCGACGAATTCGACGACGCCTCCACGTTCGCCGACTGGATCCTCCTCGATCAGGTCCTTGGTGTCGAGGCGCCCTACGATATCCTCGACATCGACATGACCGCCCCCGGTCGGCTCGCCGTTACGCCACGCGTTTCTGTCTGGTACATGGACGAGATCGCGACCTTCATCTACAAGGAGGTCGCGGGCGACTTCCTCGTCGAAGTCGACGTTGGCGCGTACATGCTCGACACCCAGAACCCGCCCAACGCGCTCTATAATTCTGCCGGCATCATGCTCCGAGACCCGGCTAGCGTGCCGGGTGACCAGAACTGGATCGAATACAACATCGGATATCAGCTCGAGTTCGTGGGACTCGAAGGCAAGGCGACGTCCGCGTCTGTCTCCGAGCTCATCTTGCTCGAGACCGTCGGATCCACCGCACGCCTTCGGATATGTCGCCTGGGATCCGAGGTGCGGATGTTGTCGTGGACGCCGGCCGATCCCGCGTGGATCGAGACGCACGTGTATCCCGATTCGTTCGTCGCTACCCCGGGACTTGTAGTGCCCGAAACCGTCCAGGTTGGCATGGTTGCCAATGCGTACGTCGTTGCCGATATGCATGCCGAGTTTGAGTACGTGCGCCTGCGAGCGGTGAGCGACGAAACGGATTGTGCCGCTCCCTGAGATCCGCCCACCCGCCCTGCATCGCGTTCACGCTCGCCCGGTTTCGCTGGGGTGGTCGGCCACGGCTGCTGACGCCTGGGCTCGCGCAAGGTGCATGTGCCGAGTCTTTGTGCGCACACCGCCGCGGGTCCGTGCCCATGAACACACCTGGCTGACGCAGTGGCACGCGTGCCCGGGGCGCCAACGCGACGACAAACCACCGTGCGCCGAGTTGTGTGATCGCGGTACCATCACTGTGGATGGCATCGAACAAGCTGCGCCACTCGCTGCTCCCCTGTGCGATCGCCTTCGTCGCGCTCTCGCCCGCGGATGTGCAGGCGGAGATCCCGTTCATTGATCAGCTCACGCCTGGCGAGCTGCGCGGCATCGGTCGCGACCCGGGCGATCCATGGATCTACGGCTACTGGGAGTACCTTCCGACCTCGTACGACGATCTCGGTCCAGGCGAGACGCTACCTCTGCTTGTATTCCTGCCCGGCATCGGCGAGTACGACGATGACTCGGCTTGCCCGGGGGATGCCGACGTTTGTGCGGCGGGGGATTGTGGGAACGACGGGCTGTGCCGCAACTTGCGGTGGGGCCCGCAACAGCACATGGCCGCCAACATGTGGGACGAGACGCTGCGGCCATTCATCATGATCTCGCCCCAATACGACATTCCGCCGCTTGCGGCCGACGACTGGGACATCGTCGAGCTCGACGCGTTTATCCAGTTCGTCGTCGACAACTATCCGGTGGACTCGCGGCGGATGTACCTCACCGGCATGAGTCAAGGTGGGCGGGCGACGTTGCAATATGTTGGCGCCTACGGTCGACGTTTTACGGCGGCAATTCCGCTGCCCGGTGGCGTGGTCGCGGCGGGTACCAGCTGCTCGTTCGAAGATACCGCGCTCTGGGCGTTTCACGGCGAGAACGACAACAACGGGCAGCTTGGTGACGGCGTCTTCGCGCCGTGCAACATGGTGGCCGTGGTGGAGATCTATGAGCACCCCGAGCTCCACCCCGAATACCCCGCGTGCACTGCGTATGTCGGCATGCCGCGGCCCGAGAGCCGCATTACTATGTTCGACAACGTCGGCCACGCCGCCTGGGTACCGGCGCTCGATCCCATCGGCACCGGGTTCGCTGCGCCTGAATGGGGGGCCGATAACGGTTGCGGGACCACGCTGCCATTCCGCCAATACACGGCAGCACTCGACTCGGACGGGATCTACAGCTGGCTGCTCTCGCTGGATCGACCCGACGTGATCGCCCCGAGCGATCTGGAGGTCGCGGGCGACGTTGGATCGATCGATCTGCAGGCAGTGACGACCGACGACGACGCCGTGACCTACGCATGGTCACAGACGGCGGGACCAGCCGCGACGCTCACCGCGGCCGACAGCGACACGCTGGTCGTCAGCGATCTCTTGCCCGAGACCACGTATACCTTCGAAGTGTTCGTGACCGACGCTGACGATCAATGGGATCGCGACGAGGTCACTGTCACGGTGCTGGAGCTGCCGGCGGGGACCAGCAGCGGTTCCACCGGGATGGCGAGCGACACGGGTCCGACGACGGGCGGCTCGGGTGGTGCGGGCTCGACGACGGATGCGGCAACAACTACGGGCACCGGGAGCGTGACGAGCGACGGGAGTAGCGGGGGCACGGGGGCAGCGAGCGATGGCAGCACGGGCACCGCGAGTGGCGGCGGTACGGGTACCGCGGGCAGCGGCAACGCGGACGACGCCAGCGCCGGTAGCACGGGCAGCGCGGACGGGACGAACGCCAGCACAGCGGGCGCGGACGGGACGAACGCCAGTACAGGGGGCGGCACCGCTGCGACGGGAGCGAGCGCCAGCGGGACTGCGGCGGAAGGCGCGACGGGCAGCGACATCGGCAGTCTCGACTCTGCGGCTGGCTCCGATGGCAGCGGCACTGGCCTGCAGGCGACGTCAGCCGCTTCCGAGGGCGAGAGCGGTGGTGGGCAGATCGACAACAGCGGCGGATGCGGTTGCGTGACCGACGGGGAGCGGCCCACGTGGCATGTCGGATGGTTCTTGCTGTCTTTGCTGGCGCTGGTGCGTCGCTTCCCGGCACCTGCGGGATCCAGGCGGATCGCGTAGCCCGCACCGCAGACGACGCGATCACCCGGATGCTTCGAGGCGTCGCGCGTCCCCGCGCTCCGCCTGCGGCCCGTTTCGCATCCACATCCTCGCCATCCGACCCGCACGAGCGCCTTGAGCCCGCCGCGGATCTGCACGAAGATCCACCTTCGATGGACAACTCCACGTGTCGACACTGGCACCAAGTCATGGCCCTGGTGTTCTTCGGTTTGGCAGCGTGTGACCGTTCGGCGCCCACCACAAATGATGGCTCGCGCGCTGACTCGCCCACGCCGCCCGCGTCGTCATCAACGCCGCCCGCGTCGTCCCCCGCACGGACATCAGCAACGCCGGCGAGCGGCGACGACGAGCTCGAACGGTTGAACGCCGTGACCCCAGCCGACGCCTGCGCGTTGCTAACACCCGAGAAGATCGCGAAAGCCTACCCAGGCCTGACGTTCGCGCTGCACGACCAGCAAACACCGCGCATGAGCGGCTACATCTGGGATTCGCGCTGCACGTATTGGGCCGGTGTGGGCAGCATCGACTTCGCGAAGGACACGCCGACCCACACCGTGGAAATCTTCGCGGCGACTGCAGTGTCTGAGGCCAAAGCCCAGGCCAACCTGGCCGCGCGTCACGAATCGGCCCGCAGCGGGGCCGCATATCAGGCCCAGCCAGGCTTGGGCGTCGACGCCTACGCCGCCGGCAGCACTGGACGGGTCTCGCTGTTTTTCGTCAAGGGTCACAGTGAGGTGCAGATCGGCGTCTCAGACCTCGACACACCGTTTGACGAGAAGGTCAAGCGGGCGGTCACACTCGCCCAGTCGCTTTGAGGAAGCATTCCGCTCCGTCTCGCGGGCGTCGGAACCCTCCGGTGGCGCCTGCGATTCGTGCTCGCTACACGTTTGCAGAGCCCGCCCGCCGACGCACGCGATGGCATCCACCCGCGACGACTGGCGCGCGCACGAGCCGGTGCCACATCCGCGCCTGTGCCTGCGCACGACGTGTTTTCATCGCGACGGTAACGACGCACCAACGTGCGCACGATGGGGGCCCGCGACGTTGCGCGCGACGCCGCGGTTTTTCCCCAGGTGCGCGGCAGAGCGCGGATAGATCGGAAGACGGGAAGCCGCGCAGGGGTGCGCGCATCAAGACCATCTTCGTCACTCGTCCAAGTGCCATGCGTGGCGGCGCTCGACCCAACCCGACCCGGTGCCAGGCCGTGGCATTCCCACCGCCGCGGCTTCAGTGTTCTGACCTAGATCTGTCGGATCTCTGCGATTTCAGGCGCCACGCACCACCCGGACGCGTGAACCGCCGTCCGGGTGGCCGCGCCGCAGGGCTTCACGGCAGGGCGATCACCTGCAGCCCGTACTCGCCCAACGGGCAATACACCGCCTCATCGGCGATGGTGCCGTTGTAGCAGCCCCAGCCCCACGTCGGTACCACCGACAGCGATGGCTCCTCGGGATCCGTGGCGTCGACGATGCCGATCCCGGCGTTGGTGCGTAGCACGGCGGTCGCGCCGACGGTGCCGATCATCGAAGTCCATGGCGAGTCCTCGATGACCACCCGTGAGGCTTCGACCAATTGATCTCCGTCGTGCCCACGAACGACCGCCACCGACGAGGTCGGGCGCTCGCCGTCGTCGGCTGGACCCCCACCGATGCCATCGTCCTCGCCCCAACCCCAGCCCCAGCCGTTGCCGCCGCCGAGCATCACGAAGAGGCGTTCGCCGTCGCCCATCGCCGCCGTCATGCGCGTGTCATCGCCTTCGACGTCGAGCGTATCGAGCAGCTGCGCACCGTCGTCGCCCAAGGCGAGCAGGTGTAGAGGGCGATTCGCGATCGTGCAGCGCGAATCGTCCCCACCGTAGGTCCACAGCTTGGGCAGCGTCCAACAGCCATCCGCGGGGGCGTCCACGACGTCGAGCTCGAACCCGACGGTGACCAGGCGATCGAACGCAGGCCCGTAGGCAGCCGGCTGCCCGGGGACGTTGATCGGCGGCCGGGCCCGCGGCTTCGACGGCTCCGAGACGTCGAACCGGTCGAAGTAGAACCGCACCTTCGACGGATCGTCATCGACCGCGCGCATGTGCCACGACGTCAGCTGCCCATCGGTCAGCTGCAGTCCGCCGTGAGCGAGCGCCGCCGAGCGCTCGAGCGTTCCGGAGTGAATCGGCTTGCCGGCATCGCCGAGGTCCACGACCTCCAGACGCGCGTCGGTGCCGACGTACTGGTCGTCGACGTAATGCGACTCCGAGACGGCGAACACCAGCGCGTTGCCGACCAACATCGCGACACGCTCCTGGTTCTGCAGGCCAAGGCCCCATCCACCGTACGACATGGCGAAGGGTAGCTCGAGCGTGCTGACCCACTTGGGTGTGGTCGGGTCGCTGATGTCGATCGCGTCGAGCACCAGCGTTTCGCGGTAGTCGGTCTCGTCGTAGCCGTACGACTGACGCAACAGGTAGGCGTAGCCGTCGCGCACGAATAGGTCGCGTCCCCAGGTGTAGCCGCAACCGAACTCGGGAGAGATCTCGGTCAGTGCGAGCCGCCCGAGCGGCTCGGCAGACTCAGGATCGGCGGTGGATACCACCTCGAGGGAGACGTCATTCGTCCACCAGTCGGTCGCGAGGCGGACGATGACGTCATCGCCGATCGCGACGTCATCGACGTCCGCCGCCAAGGCAACGCGGGCGCGAGCCGCCGGTGCATCGCGATCGGTGATGTCGAAGGCGGCGACGGCCTTGTCCGACATGGCCAACAGGCGGTCGCGATGCATGAGCGCCCGGCGGGCACGCCCATGGGATCCTGCGACCCCCCGCAGCTTCAACGAGTCTTGGGCCCAGTCGACCAGCTGCACGCCGCTGGCATAGCGACCGCAGCGCCACTCATCTTCGGTTTCATCGTCGTATTGCCAGCCGGAGAACGGGACCAGCACGAGGCCGAGCTCGTCGAGGAGGGTGAAGGCCTTGTGGATACGGTTTTGGTCCTCGCCGAAGTCCGCCCACTCGCCCCCGAACCCGACCCGCGATAGCAACGAGGGCGCGGCAAGGTCGGCGACGTCAAACAGGCTCACGTTGATCGCGCCCTCTGAGCTGGACGGATCGAAGCCCAGCGCCACGATGCGATCGCCGCGCGGCTCGAGATGGTAGATCCACCCGGGGATTTCGAGCTCCCCCAGCTGCTTGGGCTGGGCCGGGTCCGACAGATCGAGGGCAAACAGCGGATCTGTTTGCTCGAACGTGATCGCGTAGGCGCGGGTCCCGTCGAATCTCACGCTCTGCAGCGACTCGGGCCGGGGCAGCGTCAACTTCAAGCTGGCCAGCGGGGTCACCTCGCTCGCCGATGCCACGGTGAACGTCTCGACCGACGGCGGCTCGTCGCTTGTCCACGCCCAAGGCTGGCTGATCACTCGCAGCACGCCCTCGAACTCGTCCATCTGCCAGCGACTGGCGATCGATCCAACAACCTCCACCGAGGCGCCGCGCAGCATCGTGCCACCGGGGTCGGTGATGTCGATCACGTCGATCATCGAGTGTGCATCCTCGGAGTCGGAGAACTCGATGCCGCCGATGTACAGACGCTCGTCGGTCGCGCTGACGCTGCGCGCTCCGGCCCAGTCCCATGGGTCGTCGGTCTGGTTGGCGAACTCGATCCGATCGACGAGCTCGGGATGATCCGCGTCCGACACGTCGAGCGAGGTGACTACGGTGCGGGGGCGGTTGGCCTCGCAGCCCCAGCACCATCCGTCTTCGAAGGTGACGAGGTAGAGAATGTCCCCCACGCGGCGTGAGTCTTGGATCGCCCCGGGGACCTCGAACTCGCCGCGTAAGGCGATGTTCGCCGGATCGCTGGCGTCTAGAGACACCAAGCGGCTCGCGCTGTGCCAGCTGTAGCCGCCGAGCCCTTCGTCCCACGCGTAGCTGCCGTAGTCGGTCAGCATCGCGAACACGTGACCGTCGTCGACGTACATCTCGAATGGCTGACCGGGCATGCGGTAGCGGCCGAGCACCGGGAGTCGAGCGTCGGGGTCGGCGGCATCGATGACCGCGAGCCCGCCATAGGCCGACATGGCAAACAGGCGATCACCTTCGACGAAGACGATGTCGGCTTCGCTGACGGTCCTCCCGCCGTCGTCGTCGCCGCCGTCCTCGCCGCCGCCGCTCGCGGCGCCCGTCTCACCATCTTGACCCGAGCCGCGGTCGCCACCGGGGTTATCGACAAGGAAGTCCTCGGCATCCCCGGCGGGCGTGCCAGGGCCACATGCGGCCGAGATCGCAGCGCATGCGCCAAGCAATAGACTGCGGTGGAGTAGGTGCAACATAAGTAGCCTCCAAACATGTTCAGCGTGACCACGAGCGGTGGGAATCGCCAGGGTGAGCGGGCACGGATGCGGCGGCATTGCTTGCGCGTGGGTCGACAACGTGCCGGCACCGACGGCATCACCACGTCCACGGCTCGAATGCCGGCAGTGGCTCCCTTGTCCCGGCCCTCGGCGCGCTTCTTAGGGTGCTCGCCGGCGCCGCCCTACCGTTTGGTTCTTTGCGGTGGTGGTCGCCTGCGGCAGCCCTGCTGGACCCCTGGGTTGCGATCTCGATCTTCGCGCCGTTCGCTCGAGCACGTCCCGCCAAATCGGGCGAGCGATCTCGGAGGGCTGGCCAACACGTCGTTGCATCGTACGGGATCGTCGAGGTACAGATCGCGCTCAACCAAGAAGGGCCTAGAGGCGTGTTGAGATTGGTCGCACCGTCTGTCGAGCATCGCGACCCTTTCTTGCGCATGGCGCAAGAGTGGCGCGATCACGAAAGCGAGCGCTATGGCCTCGCACTCGAGGACTTCGACGCCTATCTAGCGCGAGCTGCCCGGCACGCGGATCCTGAACAGACCCCGCCCGGTAGGGTCCCAGGAGCCGAATACTGGCTCGCCGCGCAGGGCGAGATCGTCGCCTGCGGCCGCCTGAGGTTCTGGCTCACGCCCGCGCTCGAGGTGGAAGGAGGGCACATTGGGTACGATGTGCGGCCGTCCAAGCGTGGGCTTGGGTTCGGCAAGGCAGTGTTGCGTCTTGTTCTTGGCCAGGCGTCCCATCGGCGCCTGCTCCGCGTGCGACTCACCGCGGATGCCGACAATCTGGCGTCGATCCGGATCATCGAGAGTAATGGGGGCGTCCGCTCGGGTGAGGTGGTCTCGCTGGGGAGCGGGAAGCTGATCCGGCAGTACTGGATCGACTTGCAGCCGTAGTGCGGCGTTGCTGATCGACGCCGGCCTCATGCCGTGGCATTCTGCGACCATGCGATGCGGGGCTGCCGTGGTGTTCGCGCTCGGAGGTGCGGCATGTACCGGAGCGCCCAACCAGCCAGCACCGGTGGGGATGAGTGCCGGGAGCGTGACCGCGGCGGGCGGGCTGACGTTGACCGCGGCGGACCCCCAGACGAGCACGGGCGAAGCGGGGACCGTTGGCTCAACGGATACGACGGGTGAGCAGGGCTCGAGTGCAGACACCGCCGCTGAGACCGCGGGCGACGCCACTTCGGCGGCGGAGACCACCGGTGTTGTGGTGGGTTGCAACGCCGTCGATGACTCCTGCGAAGGCGACGGATTTTGCGTCATGGTCGAAGCCGAGCTTCGCTGCAGCCACGGCAACCTTGGCGACTACTGCGATGATCAGACCGATTGCGGAACGAAGCGCAGGTGCATCGCCACCGAGACCCAAACGGGTAGGCTCGGGGTCTGCAGCGGGAACTTCTGCGAAGTCGTGGGCGACGCCTGCGAAACCGCTGGCGTGTGTGTGT
Source organism: uncultured Myxococcales bacterium (assembly GCA_902826865.1). Taxonomy (GTDB): domain Bacteria; phylum Myxococcota_A; class Polyangia; order Nannocystales; family Nannocystaceae; genus Xiheibacterium. Next base: position 25,687 of record CADEGN010000022.1, on the reverse strand, counting down.
CCGTCAACAGCGACAGCGGACCGATTGACGTATGCAGCCACGGACTCCCCTGGGAGCCCTGCACCGTGGACGACGATTGTGCAAGTGGCGTGTGCGACCCCTACGACGATGCCCTCGGGCCGCAAAACCGTTGCGCATGATCACGATACATCCAACGCGTCTGACCTCGGATCGATGACAGCTTTCCCCGGCCGCGGGGATCGTGAGCGTTAGGGCGACGCCACGGCGAAGGTGTCGCACGCCTTCATGTCGCCGGTATCGAAGCCGATGCGAAACCACTTCGTGCGCATGGCGGCTGACCCGTGGGTCCACCGCTCCGGCTCGACGTGGCCGCTGGCCTTCTTTTGCAGGCTGTCATCGCCCACCGCCGCCGCGGCAGCGAGGCCTTCCTCGAGGTCGCCGGCCTCGAGCAAGTCCTTCTTCGCCGTCGCCTTGGCCCAGATCCCGGCGTAGCAATCGGCCTGGAGCTCTTGGCGGATCGACGTGGCGTTGTCGTCGCGGCCCGCGGCGCGGGCCTTGGCGAATACGCCGGTGATGTGCTGGACGTGATGGCCGATCTCGTGGGCGATGACGTAGGCCTGGGCAAAGTCGCCGGGCGCACCGAAACGCTCGTCGAGCAATCGATAAAACGACAGATCGATGTACACCTGCTCGTCGCCGCCACAGTAAAATGGCCCGACACCGCTATCTGCCGCGCCGCATCGGGTTTGCACGGCCTCGGTAAATAGCACCATCCGCGCCGGTCGATATTCGATGCCGGCCTGACGCGGCAGCTCGCGGGCCCACATGGCTTGGGCTTCATCGAGGACGAAGGAGACCATCTCTTTGAGCTCGCGATCGCGGTCTTGGTCGGCCGGGATCGGCTCGCCTCCCGCACCGCCTCCGCCGAGCAAGGGGCGGATATCCACGCCGAGGAAGTTGGACACGAGCACCGCGATAATCGTGCCGACGATGCCCAGCCCGGCGATCGCTCCTTTGCTGCGACCGCGACGATCGTCGACGAACTGGCTCTCGTGTCCGCGCGTCCACTTCATGTCAGGCACGAATGTAGCAGCCGGCCGACCTGGGCGTGTCATCCACCTGTGCTATTCCGTGCCCTCGCGGGCTTGACCTGCCCACCGCCGCGGCGCACGATGCGTAGGCTTCATGAAGAAGGTCGCTGTCGTGCTCGCGATCGTTCTCGCGCTCGTCGCGATTGTCCTCGGTGTTGGCTGGTGGGTCGACCGCAAGGCTGAACGGCTGGCCGAGGACGAGGCGGCCAAGCGTGTGGTCGAGGTCCTGCCGGGGACAGGCAGGGCCGAGGTCGACATCAACTCATTCCCGTTTCTGGTCGACGTGCTTATCCGCGGGAACGTCCAACACCTGCACGTGGTGCTGCACGACGTGCTGCACGACGTGCTTGAGGCTGGAATCGCGGTGGAGCGCATTGAACTGAACGTGCGCGACATCGCGATCGACAAAGAGCTGCTGTTGAACCATCAGAAGCTGGCGGTGACGGGCATCGGTCACGCGGAGCTCACGGTTCAGCTCACCGCCGCGGCCGTTTCTAAGGTGGTCGGCCATGAGGTCGTGTTCGAGGGGGATGTCGCCAAGGTCGACGTCGGCGGTGCCCATCTCGAAGCCGAGGTCAGCGTTCGCGGTCGGCGTGTGACCGTGCGCCCGAAGGCGGTCGACGTGCCGCCACAATACGCTGCGTACGTTCGTCCGCTTGTGTTCGAGATGCCGAGCGACGAGGTACTTCCGTGCACCCCGGCGGTCGCCATCGCCCGCTCGCGCCTCCGACTCAGCTGCTCGGTCAACGCGCTGCCCGAGCCGGTGCGTCGTGCGCTTGCCCAGCGGTAGCGAACCAGGCGGATGTCTCAGGCTACGCCCACCCGTCGCCGCAGCCACCACTCGCCGCCGAACGCGAACAGCAGCACAACGAGCGCCATCGGTCCGCCCCACAGGGCGATCTCGCGGCGTGCGCCGACGCGTGCGCGACTGTCCTCGGCCGCTTCGCCCACGGGTACGTCGTCGGGCAGAATGTGACCGGCCACGGCCTCGATGAATGCGCCGCCGGTCGTTTCGGCCAATCGTCGCATCCGCGCGGTGCCGCTGTCGGCGTCGATGCGTGCCAACTCGCGACCAGGCGGTTCAACGATGAACACGCGGGTAACCTCCGACCCGCCGTCACCCTCTCGCGCGGCGGTGGCCCGGTACGCGCCGATCTCCAGGGCCTCGACGGTTTCTTCGGCTCGGCCCTGCGCATCGGTGGTCCAACTGCCGCTGGACGTCGGCTTGGCGTCTTGGGCGAGCGGTTCGATTCTCCACTGCACCGGCACGCTCGGTTCCGGCGCATACGCTGCCGTGGCCGTGCGTGCGACGAGCTTCACACTCTCGCCCGCGCGATAGCGCGGCTTGTCGGTCTCGAGCGACAGCCGGCCCGAGGTGTCATCTCGCAGCAGCCAGCGAACCACGCCGAGCCACAAGAGGTCGTAGGGGCGGGCGCCGTCGACGAGGGCGAGCTCAGGCGCGAAGCCGAGACGCCACGTGGATCCAGTGGCAAGCGTGACCACCCGTCCTTTTCCCGGTTCGGACACGGCGACGATCGGGCGCGGCCGCCCGCGGGCATCGAGCTCGTCGGGATGGGCGAGCAGGGTGATCGCGCCGATATCATCGCGATCGGTGAGGCCGACCGGATTCCAGGCGTCGAGCTCGGGCAGGGGCTCCCAGCCGCGACCATCGCCGGCGAGCAGCCACGCAGTGATCGGATGCCGCCGTCCGGCCTCCGTGAGAACGGGGCGCACCCGCTCGTGTCGCAGTGGTGGAGCTCGGCGAACGTCGATCGGCAGCTGCCGGGCGATCGCTGGCGTGCCATACCCACCGTCGGAGAATCCCAAATCGCCGCCGATCAGCACCAATGCCCCGCCGCCATCGACGAATTGCGCGATGTTGTCGATGTACTGCGCGACCTGGTGCGGCACTGCGTCGAAGTTGTGCAGGACGACCACGTCGAACGACCCAAGCTCGGATTCGAATAGCTCCTCGGTGGGAAACGGGATCAGCGAGAGGGCATCGGTGTCCTCGCGGGCGATGTCGTCGAAGTCGCGCAAGATGTAGTAGCTCAGCAGCTCCACGTTGGGGTCGCGCCGCAACAAGGTCCGAAGGGCGCGAACGTCCCAATCCGGACGGCCGGCGACGTGGAGCACCCGCACCTTGTCGCGCAGAACCTTGACAACAAACGCGCGACGATTGTTGGCGAGCGTGGCTTCGCCCGCGATCTCGTCCACGGCGATCTCATAGACGAACTGACCCACGCGATCGGGGGCGACCTCGAACTCGATCCGGTTCGGCACGCCATCGCCGCGTAGCCGGAGCTTTCGCTCGGCGATCCGCTCGCCGTTACGCAGCAACGCAACGGCTGCCGAGGTGCCCTCGAGGCCGTGCGCGACGATTGTGGTCTCAAGCTCGGTGACGTTCTCGACAAAGGCGAATTCGCCCGCCCGCACGTCGGCCACGGCGACGTCGCGGAGGGCAGGGGCCCCGACGGCGACGGTGGTGACCGGGACCCCGAGCTTGCCAGCGACGTCGAGGAGGTGGGTGGTCGCGGCCTCGGAATCGAGCCCGCCGACGAGGCCGTCGGAGAGCACGATCACCGCGGCCACGCGATCGTCGGGCCGCTGCGCGTCTCCGAGCAGCGTGGCGATCGCTCCGGTAAGATCGGACGCGGTTCCGACCGGGGTCGTCGCCAGCGTTTCCGCGGCCTCGCCGGTGATCGGCTCGCTGACCGAATCGAACCCGCGCACGTCGATCGAGATCCCGCGATCCCGCCAGAGGGAGCGAGGACCGGCCGACTCGGACCAGACCCGCTCGATCCGCGCCTGACGTGTCTCGGGTTTTGCCCCGAGCTCGGTGGCGTCGGGCACGGCGATCGAAGCCGATCGATCGACCAGCACGACCACGCGCTGAATCGGATCGGTGATGTGGTCGAGCCGAAGCGTGAGTTCGAACGCCACGGCGAAGACGGCTCCGATCGCGAGCAACCGCAGGCCGAGGGCGGCGAACGCGGTCCGCCGATCGATGCGATCGCTGCGGCGCGCGAACGCCATCGCGGCCTCGGCCACCGCGACGGCCCCGCAGAGCCCGAGCACGATGAGGGCGAGTGTCGATGGGACGTGGCCGGGGGCCAGGCTCCAGCGCTCGTTCACCGCCACCTCCGCGCCCGCAGCAGCGTCTCGACGTGGGCGCGGTCGGCCTTGTAGTCGGTGCAGGTCGCGTACAGAAGAACATTGACGCCGAGCCGGATCGCCCACTGTCGCTGCTCGGCTCCGCCGGGCGCGCACGGGTGAACGACCCGGCCATCGAGACCCTCCTCCAACGCGCCACCGAGATCGTTGCGCATGATGAGCGCGCTGATCCGCCCCTCGTCGTGGATCCCAAGCATATGATCGAACGCCGCCGTGCGACCCACCGGGGTGTCGACAAGGTAGAAGCTGCGAAACAGGACGTGATCGCGCGAAACTGCGGTGATCTCGGACCCCGGGGCGATGCGACCGAGCAACTCGCGCGCGGACTCGGTGAAGGCCCCATCGGTGCCGCCGTCGGCGGCGTCAAATAGGATCAGCCCCCCGAGATCGAGGAACTGACGCAGGTTGGCCTCCCCGGCCCGCGAAAATGTGGGCAGCGCGGCCTCGCCGGCGACGTAAAGGAACGGCGTATCGAAGAGCTCGCGTGATTCGGCGGTCACGCTGGTCGGTTGCGCGAGGGGCTCGAGTCGGGTGCGCAGGCGGAGCTCCCGGGCAAGCACGCGCATGGCCCCCGAACGCGGTTGCCACTCGCCGTCGTAACGCAGCTGCGGCAGGTCGATCGATAGGACATCCTCGCCCCGCGGGGCTGGCCCGGCGAGTGCGGGGACCGGGACGATCGACCAGGCCGAGGCGGCGGCGGCCATCCGCAGGGCATCGCGTCGGGACGGCATCGTTCTCGGGGCAGCCTAGCACGGCCGGAGCGGCTACACTGTCGCCGACCAATGGCGGTCTTGGAGGTCGAGGGCCTGCGCAAGACGTTCTTCCGCGGCTTCTTGCGCCGGCGTACCGAAGCGCTGCGCGGAGTGGGCTTGTCGGTGGACGCCGGCGAGATCTTTGGCTTCCTCGGCCCGAACGGCGCGGGCAAAACCACGACGATCAAGATCTTGATGGGCCTCATCTTTCCGACGGCCGGCAGCGCAAACGTGCTGGGCGCGCCGGTCGGTGATCGCCGGGCCAAGCAGCGCGTCGGCTACCTGCCGGAAAATCCCTACTTCTACGATTACCTGAGCGCCCGAGAGCTACTCGACATGGTGGGGCGGTTGCACGGTCTTACCGCCTCCGACCGCCGCAGACGCAGCGATGACCTCCTTGCCAAGGTGGGGCTCGCCCACGCCGCAACGCGGCCGTTACGCTCGTACTCGAAGGGGATGCTTCAGCGGGTCGGACTCGCCCAGGCACTCATCGGCGATCCCGAGCTTGTGGTGCTCGACGAGCCCATGAGCGGCCTCGACCCGATCGGGCGCAAAGAAGTCCGCGACATCATCGTGGAGCTCCGTCAGCGCGGCAAGACCGTGTTCTTCTCGACACACATTTTGTCGGACGCCACGATGTTGTGTGACCGCGTGGCGATCATCGTGCGGGGTGAGCTGCGTGACACCGGCCCCCTCGGCGCCCTGCTGAGCCCCAAGATCGCGGGGGTCGACGTGGTGTGGGAGGGCGACGACCATCTGGCCCGCGAGGTGGTCGTCGGGCCAGGCGCCCATGAGCGCACGAGCGAGGGTCGGGTGGTGCGCGTCGAGGATCTCGACCAGGCCAACTCGGTGGTGGCCGCCATCGTCAAGGGTGGTGGCCGGGTGCTGCAGCTGACGCCGCACCGTCAGAGCCTGGAGGAGCTGTTCGTCCACGAGGCACGCGCAGGGGGCAAGGAGGACCCGTCCGCGTGATCGAATCGCTCCAGCGGATCTGGGCGATCGCGCTCAACACGTTCCGCGAGACCACGCGCAATCGCGTGCTTTACGTGCTGGTGTTGTTCGCCGTCGCCCTGATGGCGTTCTCGCTCGTCCTGGGCCAACTCTCGCTGCATGAGAACACCCGAGTGATCAAGGACCTCGGTCTGGCGGGCATGAGCGCGGTTGGCCTGGTGATCGCCCTGTTTGTGGGGGTGAACCTGCTGTCCAAGGAGCTCGATCGCAAGACGGTATTCTTCGTCATCCCCAAGCCGCTCGATCGCCACGAGTTCCTGCTGGGCAAGTTTGTCGGCATGGCCGTGACCCTCGTGGTCCTCGTTGCCGTGATGTCGTTGACGCTCGCCGGCGTGCTGGCAATCGAGGGCGGCAGCCACAACATTGCGATGATCCGGGCCGAGGCGCTCGTCCTTCTCGAGCTCATGTTGGTGACGGCGCTCGCCCTGTTGTTCTCGTCGTTCTCTTCGCCCTACCTGTCGGCGATGTTCACGGCGTCGCTGTGGGTGATCGGCCGCAACAGTGTCGAGTTGCGCACGCTCGCCTCGGGCAAGTTGGCCGGCACGCCGGCGGGGGCCGTGCTCGAAACGATCACCGCGCTGCTGCCGGATTTTCACGCGTTTTACATCTCGGGCGCGAGTATCGACGGCGACACGACGCTGAGCGTGCACGAGAGCTTCGTCGGTTGGGGTTACGTCGCTGAGATTGCGCTCTACGCGTTCCTTTACGGCGGCATGTGTATTGCCGTGGCGATCGTGTTGTTTCGCCGCCGGGACTTCACATGAGTGCGCGGGCGCGTCTGCCGGCGCTGGCAGCCGGCCTCGCCGTGCTCATGGCGTTCGTGGTGCCCGTGGTCGTGCGCGCGCTTCTCGAGGGGCGCGCCGAGTTGGCGCGTGCCGATGCAACCGACGACGAGGCCACGCGCGTGCTTCACCTCGGCCGCGCGTTGCGCTGGCGTCTGCCGTGGGCGTCGCATGTCGCACGCGCACGGGACGAGCTGGTGGCGATCGGCGAGACGGCCGAGGTTCGTGGGGACGACGCGGCGGCGTTGGTCGCCTACCGCGAGGTCCGCTCGGGGCTCGTCGGGACCCGCATGATCGATCCGCCCGATCCCGCCGTGCTCGGCGACGTCGATCGTCGAATCGCCCGCCTGATGGCCGCCGAAGATGCCCGCCGCAACCTCGGTGGCGACGACGCCGAGGCCTACCACCTCGCCTTGCTGGAGGCGCCGCGGGTCGGCGACGACACCGCGACGTTTGTCGGCGCCGCGGCGTTTGTCCTGTGGGTCGCGGCGAGCATCGGGTTTCTCATGCGCGGCGTCGACGGGCGAGGTCGACTGCGGACCGCCGCGGCTGTCCGCTGGGGGGCACTGTCCATCATTACATTCGTCGTCGCGACGATCGCTCTGGCGAGTTGAGTCGCGCTCTAGCGCTAGTCCCCTGGGGGTGATCACGCGCGCACGCGTAGGTCGGCCCAGCCCTTGGCCGCGGTCGCACCGATGAGCACGGCACCGCCGAGCAGGGCGTACGGCCCGGGCACCTCGCCGTGCAGGAGCAGGGCCCAAATCGGATTGAGCACCGGCTCGACGAGCAGGAGCATCGAGACCTCCAGTGCCGGGAGGGGGCGGACCGCCGACGCTACGAGCAGGTAGGGAGCGGCGATCTGGAACACGCCGAGGTAGAACAGCACCGCCGCGTCGCCGGCCGTGAGCGAATCGACGGGCAGCGCGAACGGCAAGCAGATCGCGAAGGCGAGGGCGTTGCCCGCGACGACCGCGTTGACCGGGCCGTTGCCGGCCCCGCCCTGGGCCCCCATCCACCGTAGCCCGAGGATGGTTGCGGCCCAGGCGATGCCCGACCCTGTCGCCAGCAAGTTTCCCGTCGCGGGGTCGGGAGCGCTTGCCCGTGGCGGCTCGCTGCCGACGAAAAACATCGCCAGACCGGCGCCGGCCACGGTCACGAAGGCAAGATCGCGTGCAGACCAGCGCTCGCCGAGCAGCCAAGGGGCGCCGAGCAGCACGTACACCGGTGCGGTCGACTGTAGGAAGATCGTGTTGGCCGAAGTGGTGAGCTTGTTTGCCAACACGAAGAGAATCACCGTGGCCGCGTAGGCGAGGCTCACCACCGCGGCGCGAGCAGACGGAATTCGGCGTGCGGCCGGCACCAGCGCGACGACAACGATCGCAGCGATGAACGAACGAAAACTCGCGACCTGCACGCTCGTCAACGTCGTGGCCTTGATCGCCGCGCCGCCGGTCGAAAACAGAGCCGCAGCCGCGAGCAGCTGCAGTCGCCCGGCCATACGTTCGCGCACGGTGCTCACGGCGGTGCCCCGCGCCGGTCGCCTTGGGCCAAGCGATAGATCGAACGGTAGTGCTCGACGCCGACGGTCCATGAGAAATCGCGGGCCATGCCGCGAATCTGCAGCGCGCGCCAGCGTTTTGGATCAAGGTGGGCGGCATGGGCCCGCGTGAGCGCGTTCGCGAGGGCGTCGACGTGGGGATCGGCGAACACGAACCCGTTGCCTTGGCCCGGCCACAGGTCATCATCGAGAACGGTGTCGGCGAGACCGCCGGTTCGACGCACGATCGGCGGGGTGCCGTAACGCAGGGCGTACATCTGTGTGAGTCCACAGGGCTCGAAGCGCGACGGAACCACAAGGGCGTCGCTGCCCGCGATGATGCGGTGGGCGAGGCCCTCGCTATATCCGCGATGGAACGCCACGGTCCCGGGATGGGAGTGGGCGGCCTCGGCGAGGGCACGTTCGATCCCCCCGTCGCCGGTGCCGAGGACCACGAGTTGTCCACCGCTGGCCAGCAATGCGGGCAGCGCCTCCAAAAGGAGGTCCAGGCCCTTTTGCCAGCTCAACCGCCCGACTGATCCGACGATGGTCGCGTCGCCGTCTGCACGGAGCCCGGCCTCGCGGGCAAGGGCCGAACGGATCGCGCGCTTGTCGGGCAAGCTCGTCGCGTCGTAACCGCCGGCCAGGTGTGAATCGGCGGCGGGGTTCCACACGTGGTCGTCGATCCCGTTGAGGATCCCGTGCAATCGATCGGCTCGCGCGCGAAGCAGACCGTCAAACCCCTCGCCGCCGTCGGTCGTGCGGACTTCCTCCGCGTACGTTGGACTCACGGTCGTGATGCGGTCGGCGTAGTACAGGCCGCCCTTGAGAAACGAAACGGCCCCAAAGAACTCCAGGCCGTGGGTGGCGAATGCTGCGGGCGGAGCTGCGATCGCCGACAACACCGACGGACCGAAGCGACCGACAAACGCGAGGTTGTGGACGGTGACGACCGTCGCAGGCCGTTCGCCATCCCACCACGCAAGATAAGCCGGCGCCAACGCCGCTGGCCAATCATGGGCGTGAACGATGTCGACGGGCCATCCGACAGCGGGACCGGCGATCGCAAGGGTCGCCGCCGCGCGCGCGAGCAAGGCAAAGCGCAGATAGTTGTCGGTGTGCTCGCGTCCACTCGCGTCGAGGTACGGTCCGCCGGGCCGTTCGTAGAGCGCATCGCAGCGGAGCAGGAGCGCGGGCACGCTCGTGTCGGGCAGTACGCCGCGCCACAGCGACGTTGCGCCGCAGCCGAGTGGATCCCCGAGATCGAGCATACGCGTCGCCGCCGCCCGCTCGATCGTCCCGGGATAGGCGGGCAGCAGCACCCGCACGTCGTCGCCGCCCCGCACAAGTGCCTGCGATAGCGCTGTAACCACGTCGGCGAGGCCACCGGTCTTGCACAGGGGGACGGCCTCGGAGGCGACTTGGAGGATCCGCATCGGCGCGTGGGCGCGAGCGTACATCCTATGCTACCCACGCGAAAATCCTGTTCTGCGGCCCCGGTCCGCGCGGCACCTTGAGCGCTTGGGTTGGCGCACGAGACGTGGCAAAACCCCCACGTGCCGCGGACCGATCTCAATCAAGCGATGCGGAGCACCCTCGGGGTCGTGCTGGCCGGGGGCCGGGGCGTACGCCTGCGCGCGCTGACAGACGATCAAGCCAAGCCCGCGCTGCCCTTCGGCGGCAAGTTCCGCGTGATTGACTTCACGCTCTCCAATGCGATCAACTCTGGTCTGCGCCGCGTCGGCGTGGTCACCCAGTATCGCGCGCACACGCTCATCTCGCACATCCAACGCGGCTGGAGTTTCCTGCGCGGCGAGCTCGGCGAGTTCATCGAGTTGTGGCCGGCCCAGCAGCAGACCGAAGATGCGAGCTGGTACCTCGGCACCGCCGACGCTGTCTATCAGAACCTGCAGGTCATCCGTGGCCATGCGCCGCGGTGGGTGCTCATCCTCGCGGGCGACCATGTCTATCGCCAGGACTACAGCCAGCTCCTGCAGTGGCACATCGAATCTGGCGCGCGCGTGACGGTCTCGTGCGTCGAGACTCCCCGCGTCGGCGCGAGCGCGTTTGGCATCGTTCAGGCCGATGCGGCGGGGAAGATCGAACGCTTCTGGGAGAAGCCCGCCGTTCCGCCCGAGATCCCCGGCCGCCCGGGATGGTGTTACGCCTCGATGGGCATCTACGTGTTCGATGCGGAGGTGCTGATCGAAGCGCTCATGAGCGACGCCCGGGATCGCTCGTCGAGCCACGACTTCGGTACTGATGTCTTGCCCAAGCTCGTCGCGGGGGGACATGCGCATGCCCATGCATTTCGCCACAGCTCGCTGATGGCGGAGGGCGTGACCGAGCCCTACTGGCGCGATGTCGGGACGCTCGACACCTACTGGGAAGCCAACGTCGATCTGCTACGTGTGACGCCCTCCCTGGACTTGTACGACGCCCGCTGGCCGATCTGGACCTACCAGGTGCAACGCCCTGCGGCGAAGTTCGTCTTCGATGACGTCGACCGCCGTGGCTATGCCGTCGACTCGCTTGTCTCGGCTGGTTGCGTGGTTTCCGGAAGTGCGGTGCGGCGCTCGTTGTTGTTTACCGACGCTCGGATCAACTCGTACGGGACGATCGAAGACTCGATCATCCTCTCGAGCGCGGTCATCGGTCGCCGCTGCGTGCTGCGCAAGGTCATCGTCGCCCCGGGCGTACGGATTCCGGAGGGGACGATCATCGGGGAGGATCCCGAGATCGATGGGCGGAACTTTGAGCGCACGGCGGGTGGGGTGACGTTGGTGACCCAGGCGATGCTCGACGGCCAGCGGCTCTAACAGCCGGTGGTCGAACCCCGCGACGCGAAAAAATCGCCCACGACCGAAATCCATTCGAACCCGGGCGGCAATGCTCGAGTCATGGGCATTCGTGTATCGTCCGTGCTAGGCGTGTTCCTCGTGGTTGCCGGGGCATGCTCGGATCCGGATGCCGGGACCGACGGTTTTGGCGATGGTGCAGGGGGTACGGTCCACGATTCTGACCCGAACCCATCGGGCACCGGGCTGGCCGACGGAGCTGACGGTGCGAGCGGCGCGAGCGGTGGCGGCGAAGGGTTCAAGTTCGACACGCCCAGCGGCGCAGACGGGGCGGGCGAGGGTGGCGACGGCGACTGCGAGTGTGGAAACGCGAGTTGGAGCTACCTTTGGGTGGCCAACAGCGGCGAAGGGACCGTCTCCAAGATCAACACGCGCACGGTCGAGGAGGAGGCGCGCTACATCACGCGGCCCGATGGCGCAGGTGATCCTTCGCGCACCAGCGTATCGGTCGATGGTCGCGCAGTTGCCATCGCCAATCGCGCCGTCGGCATCGTGAAGATCTGGGCGCGCACAGAGGACTGCACGGACCAAAACGGAACGCCAGGGATCCAGACCTCGACCGGTAAGGCGAACATTTTACCCTGGGGCGAAGACGACTGCGTCGCGTGGTTCACCGATTTCCCCGAGATGACCGTGCAGCGGCCCGTGCAATGGACGCCGGGCGTCGGGCCGTGCCACGACGATCAGAAGATCTGGACGACGACGGGCACCGGTGGGTCGGGCGCGTCGACGTGCGGCAACGATGGCGTGTGGGTCCATCGACTCGACGGCGAGACCGGCGTCGTGGAGCACACCATTGCCATCGCCGATGCCGATTTCCCCTGTGACCAGACGCTGACGGACAACGGCGTTGGCCTCGGTCCGTATGGCGGAGCGACCGACGCTGACGGCAACTTCTGGTTTCATGGCTTCGGCAACGGCAAACTCGCGCGGGTCGACTTTGCCTCGCTCGAGGTCGACATCCTCGAGGGAGGCAGCTACGGGATCACGGTCGACACCCACGGCCGGGTGTGGGGGTCGTCGAATCTATGGCGCTACGACCCGATGACCGGGCAAACGCTGCAGGGCGATGTGTCGGGCGCGGGCGGGCTCGCACAGGATCTGATGGATCGAATGTGGGCGGCGAGCCAAAACGGCGTCACTTGGGTGGACCTGGAGACACTCGCGACGGGCGACACCGTCGCGCTACCCGGCGAGGGCACCGTCAAGGGGGTCAGCGTGGATATCGATGGCTTCATCTGGGCCATCCGCCAGGGCGACTCGCGCGCGTTCAAGATCGACCCTGTGACGTACGAGCTGGATTGGTACGACGGGCTCGATCAGCCGTACACGTACTCGGACATGACCGGGGGCGCGATTCAGAACATCACGTGCAATCCCCCCGAGGGCTGAGGCGGGTGCTCCTTCGCACCGACGGGGCGCCTCACGAGGGCTCGCAGGCTTTCGCGAGATCGGCCGCGTAACGATCGAAGATCGGGCGGAAGTCGGGGAGCGACCCCTTGATCATCGGTAGCATGAGGCCGCGAAACTCCTCCACCATCTCGAACTCCGTGCCCTGTGCGCGCGGAGTCAGGGAGAAGGTTCGTGTGCCCTGGAACATCGGCGCGAAACCATCGCGCCAAACCATGCGTGCCTCCGGAACCAGCTCGATGACCTTCGGCGTGAAAGCTCGCCCGGGTGCGACCGGGACCCGGATCGTCAGCTTGTTGCCGACGGCGATTTGTCCTTCGATCGAGTCGACCGTCGAGTTCCAGCGGGGGAAACCGGCCGCGTCGGTCAGACGCGCCCACAGCTGGCTCGGCTCCGCGTGGATCAGGCGACGCACACTATATCGCAGGCGGAACGTCGACTCGCTTCGTTCGGTCGTCACGCGCGTTAGCCTCGTTGCGGTTACGTCTCGCCGTCTTGTAAGAACACGACAACGTTGGGGGCGAAGTCGGCAGGGCCTGCGGGCGGATAGTAGCCCCGGTATCCGCGGGGAACTCCGCCGGTCATTCGTTTGAAGTCCTTGACGAAGTGGGCCTGGTCGAAGTAGCCCGCGTCGAGGGCGATGTCCGCGAGGGCGTGGCCGGGGTCGCGCATGAGCGCGCGAAGGGTCCGCTGGAATCGCAATACGCGGGCGATCGTCTTTGGCCCGATTCCGAGGTAGCGAGCGAAAAGACGATCGATACGGCGCGTGGAGATACCGACCTCGCGGGCCACCGACTCGACGCTGGAGTTGCCGTCGCTACCTTCAAGCCGCTCGAGTGCGCGCGCGAAGGTCTCGTAGCCGGGATCGGACACGAGCTGGGCGATGAGAAAGCGATCAAGCGCGGCTGTCTGCTCATCGAAGTCGTGGGTCGCCGCGAGTTCACGCTCGCAGGTGACCGCCGACGGGCCGAAGACGTCGGCTGGACTCGGCGTTGTATTGGTCCAGCCGCGAAGCGCCCCGCGCACGAACGCGCCCAAGCCTCCGAGTCGGAACCGCACACCCGTCGTCCTCACCATCCCACGCTGGATAATACGGATCGGGACCAATCGCTGGGCGTCGAGGTTGGACGCTTGGTGTTCGCTGGTTGCGCCGCCGATCACTTCGCGGCGGTACGGCGCGGCGAAGTTGAAGATCAGGTCCGCGCGGGCATCGACGAAGACATCGACGCGCAGGTCGACGGGACCATCGCTCGGACTGACCGACCAATAGTGCTCGACGAAGCGCTGCAGCGCGGGGACCGGAGGGCGCAGGGCATACACCGTCGTCACGGTACCGCGAGGAAGGCGCCGCGATTGTCGGACCCTTCAACGTCGTTGTACGCGAGCATGCATCTTGGCTCCTTCCCGTCCGCGAATCGCGGCGTGGGTGATGCGTGGGGTCCGGCGAGGGAGAACGCGCAGTTGTCGTTGTGTGAGCATCGACACGTGTGAATCCGGCTCTTGACATTCGCGGCGTTGGCGACGCCGGCACATGGTGACCTCGATCGAGAGCGCGCGAGCCCAACGCGTGAAAAGAGCGCGAGGGCTACCGCGCTCCCGGAGCGCCGTGAGGCGGAAGTCCACGGTCGAGCCAGCGCCGATTCGAACGATCGCGAGTTCCGTGAGCCGCGGGACAACGCGGTCGGTGGCCTGGCCGGATCTTTTCGGAGTATGGTCCGGCGCGAATGACGACGAGCGAGCACAAGTGGGCGTTCTTTCGAGCTGGAGGCGTCGACCAGGTAGCGCTGCGAAACGGCGCGGACGTGGAGCACCTGGAAGAGCTGGACAAGAAGCTGTGGGTGGCGCTCGCGTGTCCAACCCGGGGAACCGAGATCGAGGAAAAGACGCTCTCGACCGTCGATGCCGATCAGGACGGCCGCATCCGTCCTCCCGAGGTGTTGGGCGCCATCGCGTGGTCAAAGAAGGTGTTCAAGTCGCTGGACCTCCTGTTCGAAAAAGGCAACGAGCTCCCGCTGGCCCAGCTCAACGCTGCTACGCCGGAAGGCAAGGCGGTGTTGGCGAGTGCGAAGCGGATCCTCCGCGATCAGAACAAGCAGGACGCGAAGTCGATCACGATCGATGACGTCGCGGCGATGGAGAAGGTATTCGTTGCGACGAGGCTGAACGGGGATGGCATCGTCCCGGCGGACTCTGCCGAGAGCGACGCGCTCAAGGCCGCGATCGTCGACATCATCGACGCGGTTGGTTCCGTTGTCGATCGCAGCGGCAAGCCCGGTGTCAACCAGGCGCTTGCCGAGCAGTTCTACGCCGACGCCGAGGCCTTCGCGGCGTGGGTAGAGGAGGGGAAGGCCGACAGCGTGAGAGCTGCGGGCGATGCAACGGCTGCGGCGGTTGCGGCGCTCCTGCCCGTCGAGGACAAGGTGCGCGACTACTTCGCGCGGACGAAGCTCGCTTCGTTCGACGCCCGTGGGGCTGCCGCACTCAACGCGAGCGAGGCCGAGCTCGCGGCCCTCGGACCGAAGCTCCTCGCTGGCGGTCATGAGGACGTCAAGAAGCTCCCCCTGGCCCGCATCGAACCGGGCAGACCCTTGCCGCTCGAAAACGGGGTCAACCCCGCGTGGGGTGCGGCCATGTCTGCGTTCGCGAAGGACACCGTGGCGCGTCTGATCGGCCCGAAGGTCACCATCACCGAAGCCGACTTCGACGTAATTACGGACAAACTCGCGGCGTTTCGCGCGTGGTCGGACAAGAAACCGACGGTTGGAGTGACGAAGCTTGCGAGCGAGCGCGTGCAGGCGCTACTCGACAAGACCCTTCGCGCGGAGCTGTTCGCACTGATCGCGGAAGATGCCTCGCTGGCCGCGGACTACGCCGAGATCGCAGCTGTTGAGAAGGCGATTCGATACCGTCGCGACCTGCTTCGATTGCTCCGGAATTTCGTGAATTTCGCCGACTTCTACAACGCCAAGGACGGGTCCTTTCAGGCCGGCACGCTCTTCCTTGACGGGCGCCAGTGCGAGCTGGTGATCTACGTGAATGATGCCGGCAAGCATGCTGCCCTTGCCGGCATGTCGAAATCGTACCTGGCCTATTGCGATTGCGTGCGCAAAGACGGTGGGAAGGCGCAAATCGTCGCTGCGTTTACCGGCGGCGACGTCGACAATCTCATGGTCGGAAGAAACGGTGTATTCTTCGACCGCGCTGGCAAGGACTGGGACGCGACGATTACGAGCATCATCGAGAACCCCATCAGCATTCGCCAGGCGTTCTGGTCGCCGTACAAGCGGTTCATCCGCCTCATTGAGGAGTACGCAGCCAAGCGCGCCGCCGACAAGGAGAAGGAGTCTTCGGGCATGGTCGATGCGGCCGCGGCCGACGCCACCAAGGCGAGTGAGGTTCCACCTGCTGGCGCCGCGGCAGCGGCAGCTCCAGCCCCGGCTGCGCCGCCGAAGAAGATGGATATCGGCACCGTGGCCGCCATCGGGGTGGCGGTCGGCGGCATTGGCACGTTCGTCGGCCTGATCGTAACCAAGTTCCTCGATCTGGGGATTTGGATGCCGCTTGGCATTCTCGGCGTGCTCCTCATCGTCTCGGGCCCGTCGATGCTGATCGCTTGGCTCAAACTGCGCCAACGCAATCTCGGTCCGTTGCTCGACGCGAACGGCTGGGCTGTGAACGCGATGACGAAGATCAACGTGCCCTTTGGCGGCTCGCTGACGAAGCTCGCGAACGTCCCGCTGGGTGCGCCGCGCGTCGCCGACGATCCGTACGCGGAGAAGCAGACCCCGTGGACCCTCTACGTCGTTCTCGCCGTGTTGATCGGTGGCGGGCTCGCGTGGGCCATGGGTAAGTTGGATCGCTGGCTCCCGGAGGCCGCGCGCGCATCGAAGGTGCTTGGGACGCCAGAGTCACCGCCCGCTCCCCCGGCCAAATAGGCCGTCGACGTCATGGTCGATGCAGGCCGAGGCCTGGGTGCCGCCCACGCCGCGGGCCGTCACTCGCGCTGCGCGTGATCTAGCCGGGACCTCGGCGTTCCGCTGCACCGTCACGCCAGTTCCTCCGCCGCCGCGTGAGAGAACGCTGAAACGGCACCATGCGACAAATTGAACGCGCGGGCCCTGACTTGCCATGCGTCCTAGCTGCATTTTGTTCGCGGCGTTCACGTGCGCCATCGCCCTGCTCGGTGCCGCCTGTCTTTTTCGGCCGACCCCGTCGCAACCACCGGGCGTTCCCGCCGGGGGGCATCCAGGGCTACAGGCCAACCCAGGGATCTTTGGCACAGGCGAGCCTGTACCGATCGTCGAGGCGGACTCGGCACCTGTACCCCCCGGAGGGCCTGGTTGGCACTGCACGGAGTATCGGCGGAAGTTCGCCAGTGACACCAGCTCGATTTGCACGAGGGAATTCGTCACCTGCGAAGAGCAGGCGCAGGAGCTCAAGCGCAGGGGCGAGATGGAACTCGTCACCTCGTGCCGGGAGCTGAAGAACGTCTCCTGCCTGCACACCTGGTACACGGACGGACCGGGTCGACACCGGTGCTTCGTGAGCGCGCACGAATGCGATCGCCACACGATCATCAACCAGACGAACGAGGAGAAGGTCAGCAAATGCCGCGACTATGGTTGAAGACGCCTGGGTTGCGGACGCCCCTCGGAGGGTCGCATGCTGTTCGAAGGGCGCGAGCAGAGGAAGTGAGCAACCCTATGGCGTCGTGCCGCCACGGGTGGCCGCCGGTGCCGGGGATTGGTGTCACGCAGAGCCGCGCGCGCCTGCGGGATCCACCCATGGGAGAGTTGGTTTGCGTCGTTGCCAGCGTCATCGGTCCGACCACGGGCGGATTCGACCCGAGTTCAGCGACGATCGACCAACCGCGCTCGATCCGCCGCCCGGTGAGCTCGAACCCGCGAAGTAGGAGGCTATGCATGGGAACGGCGAGTGCAGGGGCGAAGCGCCGCGTCGCGTCAAGCGGCCGAATCCGGCGGGGGCGCGGCCTTTCCCAGTGCGTAGGCACCTGCCAACGTCCGCGCGAAGCGTCGCTCGGTCGTCGCGTTCGGCTTGCGCAGCCCCGTTGCCCCGCCTAGCGTAGAGCGCACATGCGGGTCATGGGACGCGAACTCTTGTGCGGGGTGCTAGCGATTCTCGGTGGGTCCACGTGCGGCGCGCGTGAGGCGAGCGAGGGCTCGAGTGGGGAGTCCGCGGCCACCGAGACGGCCGCGACAGCTGGCGAGACCGCCGCAGATACGTCGATCGGCGGGGCGACCTCAGAGACCGGCGCTGCGACTTCGGAGAACGGATCGGAATCGACGGCGACCACGGGCGGTGGGTCGATGGAGATCAGTCTCGACGATCTGCAGTCATGGACGCGCGTCGATGGACCGGTGCTGCGTGACTACGAAAAGCAGTTCAACTACGAGGTCGCCAGCGACATCCACGTCTTCCGCGATGAGGACGGGGGGCTCCACGCCGTCTACACCGGGCCCAATCCAGCTGAAGACGTCTCCTCGATCAAGCTCGCGTCGACGGCCGAGCACACCGCGTGGGAGCCCGGCCAGGTCGTGCTGAGCTCGGCCGCGTCGCCGATGCCGCAGCTCCACAAGGAGACGGCCTTTTACCGCCGTGCCGACGCCGGACAGCATCAGATCTTCTACATCGGCTACGCCGACCAGACCGTTTACCAGTCGCAGATCTTTCTCGCCGAAGCCGATGAGCTCGTCGGCCCGTACACTCCAATCGGCGCCCCCGTCGTCGCCGGCGGTGAGCAGGCGGGAAACGATGTCTTTACCATAACGTCCCCCTCGATCGTCGAACATCTCGGCGTGCTCTACATGGTCTACTGTGCCTGGGACGCGTTCACGGAGGTCACGATCGTATGGGTGCACGGGGCAACCTCCGAGGACGACGGCAAGACATGGTCGATCGTCGGCGAAGTGGACGTCCCGGTGTGTATGGAAGGGTCGTTCACGCGTGGACCGGATGGAAAATTCTACGCGGTTGCCACCACCGAAGAAGGGTTCACGCTCGGCCGGTCGGATGAACCGTTTGGCCCCTACACCATGCTTCCCGAACCGGCACTGACCCCGGCCGGCCTGCCGTGGGAAAAGGAGATCGTCGCGCCGCAGATCCTGTTCGAGCCCGGGCGCGCGTACCTCTACTACACCGGCGTGGACGAGGCAGTCGGCTGGTGGACCATGCTTGCGTTCACCGACCTCAACTGATCCGCGCTGGGGCGCGGACCTGGCCCGGACGCGCGAGACCGCCGAGATTGGGGCCGAGACCCCAGAAAAACCTCCTGGATTGCAGGACCAGACAAGACCCTCGCGTCACGAGGGCGGCGATGTTCCTTGGCAGCCGCAACACGGCGTCGACTGTATTCGCGCTCCGCCGCGGGGCCAGATCGCGGCGCTTGAGGAACACCAGCGACTGCCGCAACCCGGCTCGAGCTCGCTCGCAGCGTTCGCACGGGCTGGGTGTTTGACAAGCGCAACGTAACCGCACGGGTTTACGGGTTTGGACCTGACCCCATGCTAACCGCGCGCACCGCCGCGTCCGGCCAACACGGAAGCGCGTGGTGCCTTTGTCCCTTGTCGAGCGAGCCAAGCCGGCGGCGCCGAGCCACTGCAGGGTAGGCCCCTTGCGGAACACCGTCGCTCTCCCTCCACTGGTCCAGCTTGGCGGGCGCGGTGGGGCGGAGCAATGTTCCCGCCCTACGACCCGCTGGTCGTAGCGGGCTGGGAGCGCGCGCTGGTCGCGTTCGAGGGCTAAGCGCCCGGGCGCTCGTCAGGGATTGTCGTCGGCGCTGAGCCGCCACGCCGTCGGAGAGCTCGCGCACGGTCGTCGGCGGCGTTGCTTCACCCGCCCGCCATCCCGACGACGATCTCGAAGTACGGACCGGCATCGTCACGCTTGGCGTCATCGGCTGCTTCACGGTTGCCGTGGGGATCGTTCGACGGCACCCGCACGAACACCGAGAGCGCGCCGGTCGGTGCCGTTACCGGGTAGTCGAAGCCGGGCATGAACGCGAACGCGACGATCTGGAAGCCGGCCGCCACGACGTCCTCCTGGTAGCGCAGCAGCGCGGCCTGGGCAACCGCCAGGTTCTCCCCGCGCTCGCGCGCAGCCGACACACGGGCCAGCAGCTCGCTGTCGGTCGGATCACCCGCGAACGTCGCGCGCCACAGGTACGAGCTGCCCGAGCTTGCGGCCGCGACCTCGATCGGACGGACGCCGCGTGGCACCACGACGCCCGCCGGTGGTGGCGGCTCGAGTGCGGCGCGCGGCGCGGGTGGTACGGTCGCGGGCGCGCTCGGCATGGGAGGCGCAGTTGCGAGCGGTGTCTGCGCCGGCGTCGGGCTGCATCCGGCGAACACCATGGCGAACGTCAAGACGCGCGAAACCATGCTGGGCATCATAGACGCGACGGCGGGGCTGATCGCAAGCCTCGGCGGGTTGGAGCGAGCGCGATGTGGACGGTCGGAGCGCTCGCCCGGCCTGACCCGCACTACGACCTCTTGCCGGGATCTAGCCACGTCGGCGAGGATTGGCGGCAACAGGCGTTTGCGGTTTGCGGTTGTGCGTTGTCTCGCGCGCCCGCACCCAACACTCCGCGAGCGGGCGGCATCCACCGTCGGACATGCGGTCGTTCCCCTCACAGGCTGCCGATTTGGCCCCAAGTCAGGGGCTCGTGCGACTCGCCGGAAGGCTTGCCGGGCCGGGCGACACCGACGATCTTGTGCAGTCAACGATGGTGCGCGCACTCGAGTTCGATGGCGACATCCGCCAGCGCGATGCGTGGTTGCGCCGCGTGCTGCAGACCGAGCGGTGGATGGAGTTGCGAGCGTCGCGGCGTCGGCACGCTCGCGAACAAGCTGCGGGTGCGCCGGAACCTGATCTCGATCTCGAGCAGCTCATGCACTGCATCGAGATCGCGCGCATCGTGGGCGAGCTCATCGCCGATCTCGACGAGCCCACACAAAGCGTGATCCGGTCGCGATTTTTCGATGATGAATCCGCCGCCGAGATCGCCCGCCGCCAAGGCGTGCCGGCAGGAACCGTTCGCTGGCGGCTAAAGACCGGGCTCGATCGACTGCGCGAGCAACTCGACCGTCGCTATGGCGGCAGGCGTGCGATGTGGGCTGGCGTGTTCGCACCAACAATCCCTGGCGCGGCGGCATCTGAGCTCGCGGCTGCGGTCACAACGAAATCCGCCGCAGCGAAAGGCACAAAGATGTTGGCATTCAAAGCGATTCTAGGGCTCATGACCGTTGCGGGTGCAGCGACCGGCCTGACGTACGCGTTGGTCGGCTCACCGCAGCCGACCGAGGCCACGCCGGTCGAGGCTGCGACGCCGACGGTCGCCAGCGCTACAGCGCTTGTCGAAGAACTCGCCCCGCACGGGCAGGATGCCCCAGCGCCCGCGCAGGCCAAACGCTTGCCGATCGACCGCGCGACGTGGGAGGCACGGCGCGCGCAGATTCGTCAGGCGCATGGGCGCGTTTCGGGCAAAGAAGATCGCGCCACGATCGGTGCCGGGCCGTCGACAACGGCAGAGCCCGTCGTCAAGGGGATGCTATACAATCGATTGGTCGCTGAGGTGGCCGCGCTCACTGACGCGTGCGAGGAGGTCATCCACGAATCCGAGGCCGACTTGTCGATCAGGGCCACGGTGATCGGCGTTCCTGAAGTCGGTTCGATCATCGACAGCGTCTCGCTCACCGGAGGTGGGGACGCGCCTGAGGCCCTGCGCGAGTGCTTGGTCGAGACGATGTACACGATGGATCTCGGCCCGACCGACGTTCCGTTCGGGCTGGCAATCCAGCTCGGCCTGATGAGTGCCACGGTCGACGGCGCGACGGGCCTCGCCAGCCTGACCGGTCTCGAGGGGCTCGACGAGAAAGCCCGGCGGGAAATCGCCGACGAGATGGCCAAGAGCGGGCAAGGTGGACGAGCCCGCGTCACGACATTGCATGTCGTAGAGCACACATCACCCGAATGATGCGCTGGTCACCGATGCGGTGCCCGACGAACTCGATCGGCGACCCGTGATCGAGGGCGCGTCCGCTTGAGGTCTCGGCGTCCGGCCGCCGACGGGGCCGTCACCGACGGCCGTGATGCTACGCTCCTCGGCATGTCGATCCGCCACGCCCTGACAGCCGTCGGTCTGGCGTCGTTCGCGTGTCGTCCGAACCCGACCGACGTGGTGAGGCCGACGCCGACGCATGCCGACACTCCGCACGAGGATCCGCCGTCGCCCATTGGTCAGGGGACCGCGTGGGTCGTTCGGCCGGGCGCGACCGTCTGGCTCGACAGCGCCGCGACGCAACCGCTGCGGTTGCCCGCGGACCCGGCGTCGGTTGGCCTGGCGGTGCGAGTCGTCGATGGCAGCGGAGAACGCATCGAGATCGAGACCGACGCCGACGCCAGCTGCCCGCAGCAACCGCTGCGCGACCTTCGCCTGAGGATGTTCGTCGCGCGCGCCGACCTGATCGGCCCGGTGCCTTGCGGCGAGCCGAGTCAGCCGTCGTTGCCCAATGCTGGCCAGGGTCTGGCGACGCACGCCGTGCGCGCGGGCGCCGTGGTCCACTGGCGCGATGGCACGGATGCTGGCGTCGTCGCGCGCGATCATCTCGTCCGCGGGCAGGCAAGCGTCGCTGGCGCGATGACCTGCCTCCCCTACGCGATCGCGCCGGGCGATGAAGTCACGCTGTGCGTGCCGTCCGACGCCGTCTTCGCCCGCGGCGCGCCCACGCCCGCGCCCGCGCCTGCGAGCGACAACTCGCTTCGCGGGCGCGACGACGATGATGCGATCGGCGGACTGGCCGGCATCGGTAGCGCTGCCGACAATTCCATTGGCGATACGATCGGCCTCCGCAGCCTCGGCACCATCGGCGAGAAACCGACGGCGACGGTACGGCACGGCAACGCGAGGGTCGTCGGCCCACTCGACCGCGAGATCGTCCGCCGCATCGTGCGACGACACACCAACGAGATCCGGCATTGCTACGCCGTCACGCTCCTGGGCAACGCGGAGGCCAAGGGTCGCGCATCGATCAGTTTCACGATCGATGTCGAGGGCAACGTGCGCGACGCGAGGGTGGAGAAAACGACCTTGAAGGACGAGGCGCTGCGCCAGTGCATCGTCGAGGTGGCGAGTGGTTGGCGCTTCCCCAAACCCAGCGGTGGCGGCGAGGTCCAGGTCAGCTACCCATTCACGTTCGACCCGGGCTGAGGTAGGTCGTCTTGCAGGACGAGGCGCGCACCAAGGCGTCACACAGGCGGCGTTGCGTCAGGGCTTGCGCGTGATCGCGTAGCGCAGCTCGAGGAAGGTGAGCCCGAACACTCCGAAGCGGTGGATGGCCGTGATCGCTTCGCCCGCGACCGACAGTCCCAGCCGCTCCTTCATCGTGCGTATGTAGAGGACCCAGACCTGGCCAGGCTCGGCGAGCACGGTGAAATAGAAGCCCGGATCGCCGAAGCGTCGACCGTCGCTGACCAACGAGAAGCCGCTGTTCGGATCGGCGCGAGGCCGGAGCACGATGATCGCGTTGCCGTTGGGCAGCGGGAAGACGACCTTGATGCAAGGGCCCTGGTGCCCGGGGATCGTCGTGGTGCCGTACTCGCCTACGAACGCCGGTCGGCCGGTCTCGGCGGCGGTGCGCACCCAGGCGGTGTGACGCAGGTGCCCGGTGTCGTCGGCGAGCCGCACGATCCGGCTGTCGAACCCGCCGCGGAGCTCGCGGTTCGACAGCGGCATGTTGAGCTGCGCGAGCCGTCGCGCGAAAAG
The DNA here is from genome assembly GCA_902826865.1 of uncultured Myxococcales bacterium. Taxonomy (GTDB): domain Bacteria; phylum Myxococcota_A; class Polyangia; order Nannocystales; family Nannocystaceae; genus Xiheibacterium. Next base: position 2,331 of record CADEGN010000022.1, on the reverse strand, counting down.
CTGCGCGATCAACCAACCCACCGCGCGGAAGGGGCCCACCCAGCGGCTCTCGATCCGCAGGTCGTAGGCGGCGGTGTGGGCGTAGAAGTCGTCGATGCTCGGGTGCACCGCCCGCGGATCGAACGCGGGGCCCGCGAGCGCGGTCAACCCCGCGACGAGTCCGTCTTCGGGGCCGGCCGGGAGCACGCGCAGGCCGTGCGACTCGCCCCACGTCGCGAAGAAGTCGGGCCCGATCCCCCGCGCCGATCCCGTCGGTCCGATCAGCCAGGGTGCGTCCGCGAGCGCTACGCGGCGACCGGTGATCTCGACCCATCTCTGGGTCACCCAGTCGACGAGGTGGCCGCGCCGCTCGCCTAGCCAGATCACGCGCGCACCTTAGCCAAGCGCGCCGACGCTGTCGCCATGCGCTACCGTGGGTCCGTGGTAGTGCACAGCTTCCATTTGGCCAGGCCCGGCCTCGTGACCGCGGTGGCCGCGCTCGTACGACCGCCGACGTCGGCGACGGTTGCGGGGTTGCATCATGCCGAGTGCATGATGCCGATGCGCCTCGGCGCGTCGGTGATCTCGCCCGGGCGGTGGCAGGTCCGTAGCCTCGCGATGTTCGCCGCGTGGGAGAGCGAGTCGGCGATCGACGAGTTCTTGCGGCGCACTCGGCTCGGTCGCGCGCTCGCGGGGGGATGGCACGTGCGCCTGCAGTTTCTCCGCCGGTGGGGCCACGTTTCCGCATTCGACGGCTTGCCCGCCGTCGCGGGCGAGACCGATCCCGAGGCGCCGGTGGTCGCCGTCACCGTCGCACGCCTGAGGCTGCCGGAGGTGCCACGCTTCATCCGATGGGGGAAACCGGTCGAGCGTCTGGTGCGGGACCACCCTGGCACCACGCTCGCGCTCGCGGCCTTCCGTCCGCTACGGACGATCGCGACCTTCACGGTGTGGCACACCGCACGGGAGATGACCGAGATGGTCCACGGCCGCAGCGCGATCGCGGCGCCCGATCGCCACGCGGTCGCGATGGTCGAACGACGCCGCCGGGACTTCCATGTCGAGTTCACCACGTTGCGCTTCACCTGCATCGGCGAGTACGGAGCGTGGGAGGGGCGGAGCTCGATCGTGCCGTCGTCCGCGCGCGAGCTGCCTGCGCCTCACGGGTCGCCCGGCGCCGGTTCGTGAGCCCGCGGGCTCGGGCGTCAGCGGCCCCAGCGCGATGCGATGGGGGGTCCTCGCATCGACGCCGCGCACGTGGGCGATCGTCACGATCGCGCCGGCCAGCGCGCCGCACGACGTGTTGGCTGCGGATCGGCCCGCTCCGAAAAAACCATCGCATGTGACATGCTGGGATCAGATGGGCGACTCACACGAGCCCGACGTACGAAGCATCCTCGAGCAGGCGCGCACGATCGCGGTGCTCGGCGCGCACTGGCAGCCCGACAAGCCCGCCCACTACGTGCCCGAGTATCTCCACTCCCAGGGCTACCGCATCCTGCCGGTGAACCCGCTCGCGCGGGGCCGCGTGCTCTTCGGGCAGCCGGCACTCGATCGACTCGGCGCGATCCAAGAACCGGTCGACATTGTCGACGTCTTCCGGCGCTCCGAGCTGCTGCACCAGCACGAGCAGGAGATCCTCGCCATGCGCCCGCTGCCGAAGGTCGTGTGGTTCCAGCTCGGCATCCGCGACGACGCGCTTGCCGAGCGCCTGCGGGACAAGGGCATCGCGGTCGTGCAGGACCGCTGCACACTCGCCGATCACCGCCGTCTCGGCCTGCGTCCGCGCGATCCGGCGTAGGCTCGTGCCGATCTTGTCGATCTGATAAAGTGCCGGCGGTGGACGTGACGTCACTACGCGTGGCGTTGCTCGCCCCCATCTCCTGGCGCGTGCCTCCGCGCCACTACGGGCCGTGGGAGCAATTCGTCTCGCTGCTCGCGGAGGGGCTGGTCGCGCGCGGACTCGACGTCACGCTGTTCGCCACCGCCGACTCGGTCACCCGCGCCCGCATCGCACCGGCGGCGTGTTGTCGCTGCGGCTCGACTCTCCATCCCAGTTCAAGCGCCGGCCGGCGCTGGCCAAGGTGGCGGTCGAGTTTCGCTTGCCAACGACCCGCGGCGCGCTCGAGCGCCTGGCTCGGGGTGTCGAGCGGCTTGTCGCCCTGGACGCACCCTGGATCGTGGTGGTCGACGGGCTGATCCGGGTTGCCTGGCTCGAGGGTGGGCGCCAACGCGTGCTCGACGTCCTCACACCGAGGCTCGAGGAGCGGTGCCGAGAATTCGCCGACGATCCCGATCTAGTCCTGAAATAAGCGCAGTAGACGGGCGAGACGCGGAATTCACCTGAAAGGC
>CADEGN010000021.1:9896-46309 GCA_902826865.1 uncultured Myxococcales bacterium | reverse complement strand
GCACCACGATGCGCCGCACTTCGCCCTCGGCGTACTCGACGTCGGCGGCGGCGTCCTCGACGTGCGCAGCGTCGGCGGCGGCGTCCTCGACGTGCTCAGCGTCGGCGGCGATGTCGGCGGACGGGGCGTCGTGAATCGTGTCTCCGGCCGCGTCGACGCGCGGACGTGCTTCGCCCACCGGACGCCCCGGGGGCTGCAAGCGCGGCGCGAGCCGGTCGCGGCTCACCCGCGGCGCCGTCATCGCGAGGCGTTCCTCCCGGACGAGCTCGAGCGCCGGCGGAGGCTCGAGCAGAATCTGCGGCGGCACGCTGCCGCGCGACGGCAGCGGCGTACTCGAACCCACTCGGGTGCTCCCATCCACGCAGCAGCCAGTCAGGCCCCACATTGCGGTCATCGCCCGCACGCGAACGAGACCCCACCACCCCACCATCGTGAGAGTCAACCCGCGAGCGCGCCCTAGCTTTCACTCCGACGCGGTCAGCGGCGGCTTCACGCCCGACGCGCCCGCTCGAGGGCCCAGCGGCGCAACGCCGCGACGTCCTCTCGCCGCAACACCGACAACGGTATCGACTCGGCCAGCGCTCGCGCGAAGTCGGCGGCGGCCAGGGCTCGGCCCTCCGCAAACGCGACCAGGCGCGCCTCGGCCACCGCGGCGGCCAACTCGGCACCGCTGCGCCCCTCCGCACCGTGGGCAACAGCGGCGAAACTCGCCCAGGCATCGGCGATCGACACCTCGCGCACGCCGGGCTGGCCAGCTCGACCGAGATGCACGCGCAGGATCTCCTCGCGCTCGCGCGCGTCGGGCAGATCGACGAAAAAGACCTCGTCGAACCGACCGCGCCGCAGCAGCTCGGGCGGCAGGGCGTCGATGCGATTGGCCGTGGCCACGACGAAGACGGGCCGCGTGCGCTCCTGCAGCCAGGTGAGCAGGCCGCCGAGCACGCGCGCCGCAGTCCCAGCATCGCTGGCGGCGCCCTCGCTGCCGGCGACGCCCTTGTCGAGTTCGTCGATCCACAACACCGCCGGCGCCAAGCGATCGATGATGGCCGTCGCGCGGCGCAGGTTGGCCTCGCTCTCGCCAACTGTGCCGCCGAACAACCGACCTGGTTCGAGCCGCACGAGCGGCAAGCCGAGCACGGACGCACACGCACGCGCCGCCAGGCTCTTGCCGCACCCCTGCACGCCGACCAGGAGGCACCCGCGCGGGGTCGGGATTCCTGCGGCCGTGGCCGCAGGCGTCAGCGCGACGCGCCGCCGTGCAAGCCATGCCTTGAGCTGGGCAAGCCCGCCCACCGCCTCGGCGGCCGTGGCGGCCACGGTTTCGACGAGTCCGCCGGCGGCGAGGATCCCGGGCTTGGCTGCCCGAACGAACGCGACCAACGCGGGCCCCTCCACGGAGTGATCGACGATCGCTTCGGCGAGCACGCGCTCGAACGCGTGGGCCGTCAGACCAAGGCCAGCGTCCGCCAGCTCGCGCGCAACCGCGGCAAGCCGACTCGGCGCGTCGGGCCATGCCGTGGTCAGAGCCGCCGCGATCGCGTGCACGCGCGCCGCCAACTCGTCGTGATCGGGCAGCACCAGCTCCTCATTGACCCACTCCGGCATGTCGGCGATGCGCCGCCGACCCGCCGCATCGCCGTGGGGCTGAACCACCACGATTGCCGGGCCCCCGACGTGTTGACCGACCTCGCGTAGCGCCCTGTACCCACGCTCGTCACACACCGCCGCGGCGTCGAACAGCACCCAGATCGCCTCCTCGGTGTGGGTGTGCAGCTCGGCGAGGAGCTCGACGAGTGCACGCGGACGACGATCCCCGTCGATGCCACCGGCAACGCTCCAGGTGTGGACCGCCATCGTCAGCTCCCGCCCAACGTCTTCGATGATCGCGAGCGCGCGAACATCTTCGTCGGTGTGAAGGACGATCCCGCGCGCGCCGGCCCGCAAGGTCCGCGCCAGACGGTGGCGGGCAAGACGTGTCGCGTCGCTCATGGTGCCGCCGTCGCAGTCTGGCGCGCCGCCCAACCCAGCCAGGCGCGCACGAGGTGGGCCTGCACAGTCGGGCGCACCGCGGCGTTCTCGTCGAAACACCAGCCGTTGAGCCACAGCCGGGTGCCGCGGAGTTTGGCAAGCCGAGCATGCAACCACTGCAGGTCGAGCGCCGCGGCCGCGGCCCGACCGGCGATGGTGCCGCGTCGCGCGTCGAGCACGATGCGATGGACCTCGCGTCCGTCGACCGAAAGCCACTCGAGGCCGTCGCCAAATACCTGGGCGGCGCGCGCGAGCACCTCCGAGAACGCCGCCGAGCGCGAGCGGCGGAAATCGAGGGCGAGCAGCGCAGGTGCATGCGCGCCGTCGGGCCACTGGCGCACAACACCGCCGTGGAAGGCCGAGTACAACGCCTCGACCGCACCGGGAACCGTGGTCGGCAAGGAGAGGATCGCGTCGACCGCGGCCGCGTCGCGCTGGCACGACAGTGCCTGCACGGTCGGACGCAGGAGCCCGGGCGCGTGTCCTACCGCTTCAACCAGTCGCTGGCACTCGACCGCGCTCAGACTCCGACGCTTGGCCGTGTCGAGCCATCGCATCGCCTCCGCGAGTGCTTCTTGTCGCGGATCGATCATCGCCGCTCGCGCAGCTCCCGTTGCATCTCGCGTTTGTGTTCCTTCTCCTTGATGCTCGCGCGCTTGTCATGGAGCTGCTTGCCGCGACACAGGCCGAGCTCGACTTTGATCATCCGGCCGCGCGTGTAGACACGCAGCGGGATAAGGGTGAGTCCGCTCTTGGCCACGGAGTCAGCCAAGCGATCGAGCTCGCGGCGATGCAGGAGCAGTTTACGCCTGCGCATCGGCTCGTGGTTGCGCCGATGCGCGAGTACATACTCGGCCACGTGGGCGCCGATGAGAAACAGCTCGCCGCGCTCAAACGCGGCGAACGACTCGGCCAAGGAGATCCGTCCGTCGCGCACCGACTTGACCTCGCTCCCCGTCAGCACAATCCCGGCCTCGTACTTCTCGAGGACCTCGTAGTCGAAGCTCGCGCGTCGGTTGACGCTGAGCACGACCTCTGGGGCCACGCGATCGACCCTGACGGCGGCCTTGTTCACCGCCCGTCGTTCTAGCAGCCCGCCGCGAAGGCCCGCAACGCGGGCCTCAGCCCCGCCGCGATCGGACCCCACCGGGCGCCCGTGGTGGACGCCGACGCGCATGGCGGCCGGAGCTCACGGCGGCGTGCGCAGCAGGGCGAGGGCGCCGACCTCCGCTGCACCCGCCCCAAGCAGGGCATCTCGCGCCGCCCGCAGGGTCGCCCCGGTGGTCGTCACGTCGTCGAGGACGAGCACGCGGCGCCCGGCGATCTTCGCCGGCTGCGCAACCGCAAACACGCCGTGCATGTTGTCACGGCGCGCGGCGGCGTTGAGATCGACCTGGGCCGGGCGATCGCGCACGCGCACCAGCGCCACCCTCTCGCGCGTCGGCACGCCGGCGTGGGCGAGCGCATGGTGTCGGAGGAGCCGCGCGTGATCGAGACCATAGCGGCGCCGGCGATCCCGCTGGCGCGGGATGGCGACGACCGCATCCCACCGCCGGCCATCGCCAGCGGCGCGGAGCAACGGCTCGGCCGCGAGCAGGCGCCCGAGCGGGCCGGCCCATCCAGCCGCGCCGCCGTACTTGAGCTGCTGCAACGCGCGAGCCAGCGGGCCATCGTAGGCGTAGCAGGCCGTGATCCCGCCCAGCGAGCGGAGGTCGGCCGCCAGCGGTGGACAGAGCGGGGCACACTGGCTGCACAACCCACGGATGGCCGCAGAACGCAGCAGACGCTCGCACCCGAGGCAGATGGGCGGCAGCAAGAGCTCCCACAGGATCGCCCAGGGCATCGCGGCACCGTTCGACCGTCACGGATCTTCGTTGCAGGATCACCCGTGGTGATACGGATGGTTCGCGAGGATCGTGCCCGCGCGATACAGCTGCTCGCAGATCACCAGGTGGGCAAGCCGGTGCGGCAAGGTCATCGTCGACAGGGACAAGACCACGTCGGCACGCGCCCGGTCGTCTGCTGAAAAACCGTCGGCACCGCCGACCAGAAACGCGACGTGTTTGCGACCGTCGCGCTGCCAATCCGCGAGGGCGCCGGCGAGCTGCGGCGAGCTCCACGCCGCTCCACGCTCGTCGAGCACCACCACGATCCCGCCGGGCACGCGGGCGCGCTGCCACTGCCCCGCGCTCCCCGTCACCGTGACGAGCTCGAACGGCAGGAGACTGCGCGCGCGTTTGGCGTACTCCTCGCACAACGCCGCCGTGCCGGGATCGAGCCGGCGGCCCTGCCCGATGAGAGTGACGCGCATCGGTCGCCGTCGTCAGTTGCGGCGCCGGCCGGCGGCCGGACGGGCGGAGCGCGCGGTCCCACGGCCCTTGGCAGCCGGCTTGGCGGCCGATCCAGGGGCCGATCTGGCGGCTGGGCCGGGCGCCTCGGATGGGCCTTCGCCGCCCTCGTCCTCTAAGTCGTCGTCCTGCTCGAACTCGTCCTCCTCGAACTCGTCCTCCTCGTCCTCCTCGAACTCGTCGGCCTCCGGATCAGGATCTCCGAGCTCCTCGTCGTCGGAATCCGATGCCTCGCCGGGCTCCTCGTCTCCGACCTCCAACGCGTCGTCGGGCACAAACTCATCGTCGAACCCGCCGAACGCCGCACCGCCGCGATAAGCTGGCAGCTCGTCGGGCAACTCGAGGCGGTCGAGATCCGCGGTGTCCATCACCTCGGGCCCGAGCCCAAGCTCGACCCTGGGCGCGTCGCTCCACATGCTCTCGAGATCGTAGTGTCCGCGCACCGGGTGGTAGAAGACGTGGACCATGAAGTCGTCGTAGTCGAGCAGGTCCCATAGGTGCTCGCGCACACCTTCGACGCCCCGCGGCTTGACGCCGCGCTCGCGCAGGGCGTCGACGATGGCGTCTGCGATCGCGGCGACTTGACGCTCCGCGCGACCCGACACGATCAGCACCCAATCCGTATACCCAGCGATCTCGGTGACGCGAAGGATGACCGGTGCGCGCGCCTGCTTGTCGAGCGCGGCCATCAACGCGCGCTCGACATCCGGCGGGAGAGATGAACGGGGGATTGGGCCCACCGCGGCCGACCCACCGACGGGCGCGGCCTCGGCGGCCCCGTCTTGGGAATGCGACCGGGGTTTCGTCACAGCTCGACCCCGGTTTTAGCCCTCGGTTCAGGGCCCGGCAAGCCCGTCGAGGAGTCGGCTGCGCTCGACGGTATAGCGGGTGCGTTCGAGCAGGGGCACCGCCCCCTCCGGGCGTACGACCGCGGCGGCGCCGGGCGCCACCGTCCCGGTAACCGCCAGGGACCCGGCGAGCATGCGACCGTCGGGCCCCGGCAGCGCGAACGCCACCTGCACATCGGCGGACAACCACGCCCCTGAGCCGGCGTCGAGCACGACGCGCCCATGCACTCCGGTGATCTCCGCGCCCGCGCGCCACGCCTGGCGATCGCCGCCGACGAAGAGCGCGGGATCGGAGCTCGACGCGACCGACAGCTCGCAAGCGATCGCACTGCCGCCGGCGATCCCTGCTCCCGGCTGTTCGCTGGCTTGGATCGCCAACCGCGGCGCCGCGAGTTCGATCGCGTCGTGAACCGCATGTTGGGCGTCATCGAGCCAAAGCTCAAACACATCGACCTGTAGCGGCTGGTGATACCAAGCGCGACTCTTCGCCCGGGTATACATCACGCCTTCGTCGACGACGATGTCGCGGCTACGCTCGTGGTCGTTGGCCTGTGACAGCGAGAACCGCGGCGCATTGGGTTGCGTCGCCGCCCACACGAGCTCGAGCCGATCATCGACCGCCTGCGGAACCGGGCGCGGAGAATCCACGGACGGCTCGGGAGTGGCCGGATCGCCCACGGGTGCCAGCGCGGTGACGGCGTGAACGGTCAGCCGGTGCGGTCCCACCACCGCACGGACGGTGGCGTGGCGTTGGGCAAGGGCCTCGAGCAAAGCGCGCACTTCGCCGCGCAGGATCGGTGCGCTGTCGCGAATCGCCGTCCGCGACGTGATGGGAGCACTCGCCGTCGTCGCGCCCACGTCGTCGTCGCCGCAAGCGAGGGCGAGTGTGAGCGCCAAGGCACAGCGGAGGGGACCAGGGCCCATGCGGCGGCGGAGCATAGCAGGGCCCGCGCCGACGCGCGGCCGCAGAGTATGGCAGGGCCCGCGCCGGCGCGCGGGCGCGCCGCGGGCACGTGGCGTAGACTGCTGGGGTTGTCCGCCGCGGTCAGCCTCGCCCAGACAGTCGCATCGATTCCCCGGCCCGACGTCGTCCAGGTCGACGAGCTGTGGCTGACGATCGCCCTATCGCCGTGGGCGGGCGTCGCTGCGTTCGTCTGGGGGGCGTTGTGGGGGAGTTTCGCCAATGTGGTGATCCACCGCCTCCCGAAGGGCGAAAGCGTGGTCCGACCTCGCTCTCGCTGCCCCCGATGCAAGCAGACCATCGCCGGGTTCGACAATATCCCGGTGCTCTCGTACCTCGTGCTTCGCGGCCGGTGCCGCCGCTGCCGCGAGCCGGTCCCCCTCCGCTACCTGCTCGTCGAATTGCTGGGCGGCATGCTGAGCTTTGCCCTGTGGATGGCCCTCGTCCACGTTCCGCTGGTCGAAGGCGGCGCGATCGCGGTAGGGCGCTGGCTCGCGACCTTCGTCTTCGCCATGGCGCTCGTCGTCGTGATCTTCATCGACATCGACGACTGGACCATCCCCGACGTCGTGGTCTTGCCGATGGCTGGCATCGGCATCGCACTCGCCGCCATCGATCCTGAGATCGTTGGGATCTCGCCCGCCGCCGCCGCCGCCGCCGCCGCCGGCGGCTGGGCTGCCTTTGCCGGCATCCGCCTGCTCTACCTGCGACTACGCGGCATCGAGGTGCTTGGGCGCGGTGACGCGAAGCTCCTCGCCATGGTCGGCGCATTCACCGGCCCGGCCGGCGTCGCCTGGTGCGTCGGCGCGGGTGCCGTCCAGGGGCTCTTGGTCGCCGTTCCCATGCTCCTCGCCGGTCGCAACGTCGCGACGGTCGAGCTGCGCGACGCCCACGGTGACGATCCTCTCCTTGCCGAGGATCCCGATCGACCGATCATGGGCCGCTACGTGCCGTTTGGGCCGTTCCTCGGCCTCGCCGCCCTCGAGTACGCGATCCTCGGCCCGCAGATCAACGAGCTCCTCTCCACGCTGCTGGGCTTTTGATCGCGCGCGAGCGTTTTCGACTACCATTGATGCGTCGCTGTGGCGAAGCTCTTGACCGCGTGCGCGGCCCTCGTCGCGTTGGCGATGACGCTGGCGCTGCCGATCTACCCCGAGGGTCTGACCCCGACGATCGCCGCGTTCTTCGGCCTCGCCGCGATCGCGGGTGTGTTTGGCCTCGGCGATCGCCGGGCTCGCTACGAGGTGGCGATCATGGCGCCGTGGGTGGCGGCCCTCGTGCTCGGTGCGCTTGTGGGCAGCGTGCGCCAGGGTGAATCGCAGCAGGCCGTCGAAGACGCCCTGCCCTATCTCCTTTTCATCCTCGGATTGTCCGCTGGCCGAGGGATCGGCAACCCACGCCTCGTGCTGCGCGTGGGCCTTTGGGTCTGCGTCGCCGACGCGGTGATCTCGCTGGCGCTCATCGACGGGTTTTCCGCCGGCGTGCGCTCGACCTTCAACTACTTCAAGATCACCGCCGGCCTGCCGCTCGTTGGGTTGTATCTGTCCGCAGTGCTCCGCCATCAGGCCGCCGCCGAGCGCCGACCGTGGGTGTGGTCGCTCCACGCCACGGCGGTGGCGATCCTCGTCGCCGGGATCGTTCTCAGCGTCACGCGCGGCATGTTGATCGGCTGGTTATTGGGAGTCGTCGTCGCCGCGCAACTTCGCAAGCCCTCGCACGTATTGCTCGGCGCCACGGTCGTGCTCCTGGGACTGCTCGTGTGGTCCACGGCGCTGACCGAGCTTGGCACCGAGTATCTGCGATTCGGGCAGGAGTCGACGATCGAAGGTCGCTTTCGCGAGGTCGAGGTCGCGATCGACGGCTTCGTCTCCGCGCCGATGTTCGGCCAGGGCCTCGGCGCGCTGGCCGACATCGATGGCTTCCAAAAAGCGTTCGTACACAACCTTGTCGCCTATCACCTGTGGAAGTTCGGGCTGGTCGGCTGCACATTGCTGGCGGCGCCGCTCGTGGCCATCGCCCGCGAGCTACGCACGGCCCCACGCGCCCTGCGCTCGTACGCCCTGGGCGCAGCGACGGGCATCCTCGGCTATCTCGTGACCTGCGCCGCCTACAAGACGTACTACCTCGTTTGGATCTACGGACTCATGGTCGGCGCGAGCCTGACGTGGTTCGATGAGATCGCGCGCGCGCGCGCGGCGGCCCGAGCCGCCGCAACCACCACCGGGTCTCGCCCGGCCCCGGAGACCCCATGGAACGGCCCGAACTAAAACACGCGGTACGCGAGCACTGGGAGCGCCAACCATGCGGCACCCGCGGCGTCGCGGCCGATGAGCGCCGGGCGTTCTTCGCCCAGCTCGAGCGAGAACGCTACGAAGTCGATCGCCATATTCCCGGATGGGCCCGGTTCGAACGCGGGCGCGACCGCGATGTCCTTGAGATCGGCGTGGGTGCGGGGACGGACTTCGTGCAATGGTGCCGCGCCGGTGCTCGGGCGATCGGCGTGGATCTCACGGATGCGGGCGTTGAACTCACTCGGGAGCGCCTCGCGCTGGAAGGGCTATCGGCGCGGATTGAGAGGGCCGACGCCGAACGCCTCCCGTTTGCCTCGGAGAGCTTCGACATCGTCTACAGCTACGGCGTACTGCATCACACACCCCAAACGGCACGCGCCATCGACGAGGTCCACCGCGTGCTCCGCCCCGGCGGCACCGCGCTCGTGATGATCTACCGCGTCCCGTCGTGGACGGGATGGATGCTCTGGGGGATCCATGGCGCGGCGAAGCTACGTCTCGGCGTCACGCCCCGGGAGGCGATCTATGACCACCTCGAGAGTCCAGGAACCAAGGCATACACCCACGACGAAGCCCGCGGCCTGTTCGCCCGCTTTCGTCGGGTCGACCTCGACACCGCACTGCTCGCCGGCGACTTGCTGGCGATGCGCCCGAGCGATCGCTATCGCAACTCGGCCGCTGCGCTCGCGTGGAACCTGTACCCGCGCGCATTGATCCGACGCTTCGGACGCCGCTTCGGCCTCGGGCTGCTGGTGGAGGCGACGAAGTAGCGACGAGTCCGCTGGAAACTCCGCGGGCTCGCTAGCGCTTGCGTTCGTCGACCAGGCGCGCCACGAGCCCGTGGGTGCGCAGACCGACGTATCCCTGGGCCAAGCTCGGCACCCGTCGGGCGGCTTCGTCGCGGAGCAGGATCTTGCGCACCACGTCCTTGGCACCATCGTCCAGATCCACGAACTCCACGCCCATGCCGGGCGGATCGTCGCCGTGCCGAACGACGCGACCGTGTCCAGCAAACAGGATGGGCGCATCAGGGAACACGGTGAAGCGGAGCTCGATGAGCGCGCCGACGGGCAGCCGGTCGCTGGTGTGCACGTAGCAACCCGTCTCAGAGACCTCGCTCACCGGCGTCGTCGTGCGCGGGTCGAGTTCACTGGCACCGGCGCTCATCGGCACGCGGCGGGCGCGACGGCGATCCTTGCTCTTGCTCTGGCTGGCCACGGTCGATCGGTGGGCACGGGCGCGGCTGGCCCCGCCGCGGCGATCGTGGCCCGCCTCTGCCGCGCTGGCAAGTCGCTGGGCCCACGACTGAACGTTTGTGCCTCAGCGACACCGCAACGCAGGTCTACGGGCCCGCGGCCAGGGCGCACGCCGCCTTTCCGGCGCGATAGGGGTACATTCGCGCTGCGGCTGTGCACGATCCCAACGAGCGCTTTCGCCGGCTCCGCCCCCCGCAGTCGGGGGATCTGTTCGCGCACTTCGGCGTGCCGATCGAGTCGGCCCAAACCGAACCCCTCCCCGCGCCGGTGCTTGCCCGCGCGTGCACACGCTGTCAGTGGTGGATGATCCGTGACGCGCAGCAGTGCGAGATGTGCGGCGCTCCGCTCCGTGCCCTCGAGGTTACGAGGTGAGCCGATACGTCGAGGTCGCGATCGCCGTGGGCTCGCGCCGCGAACTCGCGATCGCACTCGATCGACTGGGCATCGCGGCGGAGCTCGGCGATGAGCCGATCATGTTGCGCAGCGGCGTCGAGTGCAGCGGTGCACCGGTCGACATTCGTGTCGGGGCCGGCGTCCACGGCTGCGTCGAGGAGTTCGGCTTTCTCATCCGCGGAACCGAGCTTGTCCTCGTTTGCGGTGAGGTCGATCGCCGGCGCCTGGAACCATCCGTGGTGGCTCCGCTCGTTGCCGAACTCGCGCGCCAGCGCCTGGCTCAGGCAGGGCTCGACGTCAACGTCGTGCGTGAGGGCGGGACGACGCGGGTGGCGATCCGCCGCCCGTAGCTGACAGCGACCTCAACGCTTGAAGCGCACGTGAAAGTGGTGCTGATGGCTGCGCCAGTGGCGGACGATTCCATGCGAACGCCCACGCCCGCGCGGGTATTGGAAGATCTCATCGAGGCTGTCCTCGTCGACGCCGCGGTCACGTGCGTACTCGTAAAGCAACTTCTGCAGGCCGTAGTCCATGAACACGACCTCGACCTCATCGGTGTCGACGAACGCACGCACCAGCGACCAAGTCCGCGCAAGGTCGAGGTTGTCACGCGTGACGCCGGTAAACATCGTGCGATCGGCATCCGCGCCGCGTAGAACATAGCCGACGTCGACATCGACTCCCACGCGATGCGACAGGTGCGAACGCAAGGCACCACCACCTTGACGGCTGATGTCACCGATATGCACCAGCGGGCTCTTGCGGTGCCGGCCACGGTACTGTTCGATGGCGCGCTGGATCGCCCGAATCGTGTGGTCAGTACCGTACGCGAGATGCGGGCGCTTGATGTAATAGCGTGCGTCATCCGGGAGACGAACGCCCACGTTCGCACGACCGCGGACCCGCGACGCCATGCGCCCGCCCCCACCACCGCGGGCCTTCGGTTTCGGCGGGGGGGCGGCCGGCAGGAAGTCGGGCACGATCCCGCGATCCACGGTGACAACGAGCTTGCGCCCCACCACGAGCTTGTCGGGATCGATGAGCGCGCCCTGCTGCATCCGCACGAGCTCGGCCACCGTAAGCCCGTGTTTTTCCGCGATCACCGACACCGTATCGCCAGGTGCGACCTCGATCTCGATGGTCTCCCGCAGCCGCGGCGCGATCGTCGGACAGACGCGCAGTTTCTGCCCCGCGCGGATCAGGTCGGGGTTCTTGACGTCGCGGTTCAGCTCCAACAACTCGCGGCGCCGCACGCCGTAGCGACCGGCGATCTGCCCCAGATGCTCCCCGCGCTGGACCTCGTGTTCGAAGAGCGGCACACGGCCTCCGCAGTCCGGGTGCGCGGGCGCACGCGTGCGCACCGGAATGTCTCCGGCCGGGGCATCGACGTCCGCTTCATCGGCGTCGGTGCCACGCGTCGGCGGCCGTTCGCCGGACGGGGGCGCGCTCGCGCGGGGCGTGCCGGCCGGCGCCGAAGTAGCCGGCCGCTCGGGTTCGACAGGGTCCGCGGCCGAGGCATCGCCCTTGGCAGCATCGCGCCGCGCGGGTCCGCGGCCACCGGCGAAGGCCGGGCGCACCGCGGTTACGGCCAGGGCGACGGCGATCGCCGCGAGTCGACCCCGGCGGGCCTGGGTGTGGATCTGCACGTGGGATAACACCTCCCCGGGTCGGTTGGCATATCCGTGCCGGCGGGCGCAAGAAAACGGCCAATGCCGCGGCCAGGGCCGGGGCCAGTACGGCGGGCAGGTCGCCGGTGAACATCACACGTCCCGTCGGCGTCCAGATCCCTCCGCGCAATCACCCAGTAGCTTGCCTTGCATCGCCTTCCGCAAGACGCTTCGTGCAGACGCGCTCCCGGAGACCGACTCAATGACTTGGTGCACCCTCTCCTTCCGTCTTCTTACTCCCCTAGCCGCGATCGCGCTCGGGACCGCCTGTGCCGACGGTCCCAACAACGGCAACCTCGAGCTCTCGTACAACTTCGGGTTCGACGGCAACGGGACCTGCCAGCAGTTCGGCGTAGAGACCGTCAAGGTCAGCCTCTTGCGCAACACCGACGCGACGCGAACCGAGGAGGCGCCATGCGCCCCCGAGACACCGATCCTCGTCGACACCATCCCGAGTGGGAAGTACGACGTGCTCGTGCAAGGCATCGACGCCAACGGAGTCGCGGTCGTTGACAACGTCGGCGGTGCGACCGACGACGACTCCGTGAAGATCTCTGGGGGTGTCACGCGCTCGCTCGAGACCAATCTCGCGATCGCCCCCGCCGTGTTCAAGGTCAAATGGCAGAACTTCCTCGACGGGGACTTCGCCATGTGCAACTTCATCGAGGCCAAGAAGTTCAGGGTGCGCACCTTCCGGATGATGTCGACGGAGTTGGTCTCGGTCGACTTCGACTGCGAGGTCCCACCGGGCTTCCAGACCGTGCCGGACCCGGAGCGAAAGCTCGACGGCACCCTGTTCGACAGCGCCACGTTTCAACCCCTCGACGACAACGACATGCCGCTTGGTGATGTCCTATCGATCACCTTCCAGCCTCCCGGCCCCGGTCAAACGATCGAGTGGGCGATCGAATGCAACACGACGGCCGCCATGCCACAGATGCCAACGTGCACGGGGATGCTGACGTTCCCAGGAGGCGGCGGCGGCGTTGACTCGAGCGGTGGCAGCGGCGGCTCGGGAGCGGCAGACTCGGGCACCGGCGGCTGAGCCCGGCCGCCATCTGGCGATCCCTTGGCCAAGAACCGGTCGCCCGGCGGCGCAAAGTTGGAGATCTATCTCACCGCGGGCGCAACTCGCCGCCGCGGTGGGTGCCAACAACTCTCCGAACCGTGGGCCATCGCTCACTTCGGTCATGTGACACGGCCTTGGCTGGCGCGAGGAGAACCGCGCTCGCCGTCGGGTCCACCCTCGCGGGCCCGCCCTCAGGCCCGCCCTCAGGCAAAGCCCGGGTAACGCAGGCAGATACAAGCGTCCGCGCCGCCGAACGATTCGCCGATCGCGAATGCGCAAAAAAAGACGGCAGCGGATGCAAAGCAGATTGCCCCCGCGCGCTGCGACCGGTAGACTCGAGATCGTCGACGCGACTGTCCACGTGACGACGCGTCATCCACGTTGGGCGAACAAGGATCGTTCGCTCCGCTCCCCCGCCGCCCGCATGCGTGAGTCGCCGTATGACCACGTCGAAACACTATACAGATCTCCCCTCGGAGCTGAGCGCGTCGTACGACGTCCAGCGCGCGGTGGCGATGTTCCGAGGCGGTGGCTTTCTGACCGCCGACATGCTCGGTGCAACCTTCGAGCAATGGCGGCAAGGCGACATCGTACCGGTGGCGGTGCTCATCGACCTCCGCGATGTTGCTGGATACGAATCGGGGTGCGCGCATCTGGCCTGCGAACTCCTGCGCAGCGCTGCGGATCGCGGCGTTCGCCGGGTTGCGTTCCTCGCGGCGTCCGCCGTGCTGCGTACGGCGGCGACGTTGGCGAGCCTCCACAGCGACGTCCACCTCCGATTTTTCGCCGACGAGCGTGCCGCCCAACGTTGGCTACGCGGGATCTCCTCCGAAGCGCCGGAGTGATCCCGCCAGCAGGGTGTCAGCGCCCCCGCGCTGTCACGCCAGCAGGTTCGGGATGTGGATGAACTGGACCGTCGTGCCGGCCGGATCACGCACGTAAAACGAAGTCGCGCCGTCACGATGGGTGCGGACGCCAGCGGCGATTTCGCAACCTCCCGCACTGGCCACCTCCGCCAATCGCGCGTGCCAGGCATGTACGGCCGCGGCGTTGGGCACGCAGAAGCCGAGGTGATCGAGGCTCGACGTCGTAAGGTCGATCCTCCGCGGCGGACGAACGCGGTGCAAAGCGAGGTTGTCAGGACCGCCGCTCAGATAAACGTTGTCCTCGTCGGGCTGCCAGTCGACGCGGAGGCCGACGCCATCGCGATAAAATGCAACCGTTTGGCCAAATTTTTCGTCGGGGATCCACAGCGCGACGTGGCGCAGACCAAGACTCGGCGGCAGTTCGGTCATCGCGTGAGATCCCGATGCCGCCGGCCCGGTTCGCTGGCGGTGCTTTGCGGCCCGCCCCTCGCGACCCAGCCCGGATCCCCCGGGTTGCCATGCCATCCGCCGGCGAAGTCGAACAGCTGCGTGAAACCCAGGGCCGAAAGTTGCCGAACCGCCTCCGCGGAACGACCGCCGGCCTTGCACGCCACCACGACATCGACGTCGCGCGGGATCGCAGCGACAACCTCGTCCGCGAACGCAGGGTTGGGGCTCATGCCCGCGGGACCCATATGCAAAAGCGGGATGTTGTACGCCCCGGGCGCGTGGCCCGCTTCGAACTCAGGGACGGAGCGGACGTCGAGATAGATGGCGCCGGCCGCATGCATGCGGATCGCCTCCGCGCTGTCGATCTTTTTCCCCGCCATGGAAGTGCCAAGATAACTAGCGCGGGCGAGCAAGGCAACCGCTATGGACGGGGCGACGGACGGGGCAGTGTGCGTCGCTGGGCGGCGACGAGGGCCGCGCCGCCATCTTCATCGCGCAGCCACGACAGGGCCAGCGCCCCGCGACCATCGACGCGCAGCTCGACCGTAGCGATAGCGTTCCCCTGGAACCGCAACGACGCCTGCGATGTGGTGAGCGCGATCGCGTGGTCCGCAAGCTCGAGCGTTCGAACCGGCGCCCGCGACTCGTGGTCACGAACGAACCCGCCCTCGAGGGTAAACGTCGGGAAAACCGCGTGCTGAACCCAGGCTGCCCGCTCTGCGCGGTGAACGAACCACTGCGACGCGTGGCCGGCTGCCCCCCAATCGCGTACGCCCCAGGTGTGCTGCCGCATCGCCGGAGCCGACACCGCGAGCGAGTGATCGCCGATGCGGATCGTGCCCGTCATGCGACCGAGCTGGACGTACCCGCGTTGGGTCGCGCGCCGCACCGATCTCACCAGGTCAGCGTCCCAGTGCGCCTCGCCCAAGCGCGCCGCCACGAGCTCCGGGTCATCATCGACACCGGGGACGAACGGCGCGTCGCTGCAGCTGTGCTCGAGCTCGAGCACGCAAGGCACCGGGACTGCCAGCGCGCCGGCGTCGACGCGGACGAGCTTGTTGCGGCACTGGATCGACCACCGCCGAAACGGCGCCATGCAGTCGAGCTCGACGCCACCGACCCGCCAATGATCGGCCGAGCGACGGGTGATCAGCTGGTCGACGTGCGGGAGCATGAACGTGCCGTGTTCACCGAATACGATCACCCAAAGCCGATGCGCCGCGCGTCCTGGCAACGACTCAAGGCGCACGAGCACGGCGAGCGTCGGATCGACGGCGGCGAACGTGTAATCCTCGGCGAACCGCCGCCGCCCATCCCACGCGTGGGTGGCCTCGTCACTGTCGCGCGGCCGATCGCGCTCGGGGTCACCGAGCGATCGCCGCTTGTGCACGACCCAGCGAGCCAACGCCGTCTTTGCCTCACGGCGCAGCGACCGGCCGCCGTCTCGATCGCCGCGATCCCCCGCCATCGATTGCGATCGTAGTGTGCTGCGTCTTCCATGCGCAACGGGATCCACGGACGCGGCGGCCACCGCGTCGAACCCGTGAGCGAAGACTTTCGCGTGGGCGGCAACAGGCGACGCGTGCCTGGTGGAGGCCGGGTTTGTACCCGCGCTCACGCCCTTACCCCGCAATCCTCGGCTTGGGGGCGAGAAGCCTTGCCTGGAAGCGGCTCGGCATGCAGGCTCTACGAGCCATGCGTGTATCGCCGCTCGTGCTCCCCTCCCTGCTCGTGCTCGCGCTTGTTTCCGCCTGCGACAAGAAGCCGGAGGTCGATCCGGCAGAAGCGGCCGCGAAATTGCGCGCCGACCTCGACACCGCGAACACGCGCCTGCGCAACAACAAGAACAAGGACGCCGAGCAACTCTACGACAAGATCCTGCAACAGCAGGCCGATCAGCACGAGGCCCTGGCCGGGATGGCCCGGATCCGCAGCGCCGACGGCAACGTCGAGGAAGCCCTTGTGCTCATCGACAAGGCGATCGCCGCCAAGCCAGACGACGCACCGAACCACAGCCTCCGCGGTGAGCTCCTGGCCAAGCTTGGGCGCCACGCCGACGCGGCCGCGGCCTACGGCAAGGCGTTCGAGCTCGCGCCCGACAAGAGCGAGTACGGGCTGCCGCAGGGGATCGAGCTCAAGCTGGCCGAGAAGTACGACGAGGCGGAGGTTGTCCTGCGAAAGGTCGCCGAGGTCGATCCCCAGGCGAAGTTCGTCCATACCGAGCTCGCCGATGTCCTGCGCGCGCAGAAGCGACTCGATGAGTCGCTCAAGATGTACATGAAGGCGTTGCGGACGTACGCGTCGGACAAGATGGCGCACGCCGGCGCGGCCCAGGTCTATGAGGCCAACGGGGATCTCAAGCACGCACTCGACGAGTGGTCAGCCTACGTTCGGATGGACTGCTGCTCGCCCTACTCAGAAACAGTGGCACGCAAGAAGATCGGCGAGCTCCAGTCCAAGTCGAGCGTGGAAAACGGGGGGATCGCGGGTCAAATATCGTCGACCCCGGTGGCGCCTCCGACCGGCGCAGGCGCGCCCCCACCGAAGGCCGGCTAGCTTAGTCCCGATTCACGGGCTATCGCCCCAGCGCACCGATGATGCGCACGCGCGCGGCCATCCGCGCCACCGGTCCGCTGGCGACGCCACACAGCACCAGCACGACCGCCACCGGCACGACAACGTCGACGACGGCGATCTGGACCGGGAGGTGGGACAGCGGATAGACATCGGTGGCCAGGGGGTAGTCGAACGCAGCGATCACCGCGCAATAGAACGCGCCGAGCGCGACGCCGAGAACGGCTCCCACCGCGCCCGCCACCAGGCCGACCAGCTCGAACACCCAGAACACGATCCAGCCGTCGCAGCCGACCGCGAGCAACACCCCAATGTCATGGTGCTTGCGCCGGATCACGAGGAGCAAGCTGGCAACCAGCGACGCCGCGCCAACGAGCACCATGAGCCCGAGCACGAGCGACAACACGATCCGAACCTGTTCGAGGACCAGTAGAAGATCGGAGTTACTCTCACGCCAGGTCGAGAGCCGATACATCTGTGGCAACTCGGCGCTCCAGTCGGCCACGACCGCATCGGCGAGACTCGGCTCGGTGAGCTCGAACTCGATCCCGGTCACCCGGCCCTCGCGAAAGAACAGCGCCTGCCCGGCGGTGATGTGCATGAGCGCCATTTGTCGGTCGAACTCGCCGACCCCGACCTCGAGAAGATCGAGGACATCGAACGTAGCGTGGCGTGGTGGCGCGCCGGCAGACGCCGCGGCGCCGTCGATCTCGGCCGGCACCACCACGCGAACCCGATCACCGACGACGACGCCGAGCTCGCGCGCCAGACCGACGCCGAGGACGATGCCTGGTCGAGTGTTGGAGCTGGCCGGACGCAAGGCCGCGAGGTCGCCGCGATGGAAGGTCGCCGATAGGCCCCGCAATCCGGCCGCGCGGCGGGGATCGATACCCTTCGCGACCACAATCGCCGGACCCCGCGCCGGCTCGTCCTTCGCCTGCGCGCGTTCGGTTTGCGTCAAGCCGCGCGCCTCCGCTGCGAGCGCCGGCGCCCAGGGATCGGCGGACGACGACGGGTCCACGCCGGTTACGTGACTCGACGTCGTCGCCGGCGTCGCGCCATCGTCGGGAACGATCGCGACCATCGAAAACGCGAATGGCGACGCCGCCACCACCCGCTCGTCGCTAAGCACGCGATCCGCAATGGCCTCGTACTCGAAGAAATCGAGCCCGTACTTGGTCATCAGCACGTGCCCGTTGAAGCGGGCAACCGCTCGACTGATCTCCGAGAGAAACCCGCTCGTCACTGCGAGTGAGGTCATCAGGCTTGCGCAGCTGAGCGCGATGCCGACGACGGACACGGCCATCGCCGCCGGAAATAGCCGCAGGCACACGAGCGGAAGGGCGATCAGACTCGCGAGCGCAAGGGCGACGAGGAGCGCTACGTGATGGGCTCCAAGCGCGATCGCAACCGCGCAGCCGAGGGCCACGGCCACGGCCACGAACCCGGCGATGCGCACCCGCGCGGCCGCGGGGCGTTCGCGAAACGCCAGGCGCCCGGCGCACAGCCGGAGCAGCGCCCAACGCGTGCGCGTCTCACTCGTAGCGCAACCCCTCCACCGGCCGCAGCCGAGCCGCACGCAGGCTCGGTGGCACGGTCGCGAGGAACGCGATCCCCATCGTCAACACCAGCACCGCCGTGATCTGCACCTTGGAGAACTCCACCGGCAGGCGCTCAATAAAGTACACCTCGGGATCGAGGGTGTAACCGTAGAGCTCGACCAGCCAGCACAACACCAGGCCAAAGGCGACGCCGGCGAGGGATCCGACGACGCCGAGGGTCATCCCGGCAAACTGAAAAATCCTGCCCACGCCCGCGGCCGTCGCGCCCATCGACATCAAGATCGCGATCTCATTGGTTCGCCGCACGACCATCGTCCACAGCGCCGCGAGAATATTGAATCCGGCGACCGCACTGACCAGGCTGAGGATCACGGTCAGGATCGATTTTTGGGTCTGAATCGACTGAAACAAGTTGGCGTTGAGCTTCTCCCACTCAAGGATCGAGTACTCGTCGTCGGACAGCACGTCGCGGACACGGGTCTCGACCTCGGGCGCGTCGTAGAGATCGCGCAAGCGTAGATCGACACCCGAAGCCGTGTCCTTGCCGCGGTACTTGAACCATTGCAGCTCGCGGATGTCGACGTACACGAGGCGGGAGTCGAACTCCTGGAAACCGGCGCGGTAAACCCCGGCGATGCGATAGCGGCGGAACTCCGGCACCTCGGAGTGCTCCCATCCAGCACCCGGATCGACCATCGTCACAACATCGCCGAGGGCAAGGCCCAGCTGGCTCGCAAGCGTCACACCGATGAACATCGTCGGCAACTTGGCGTCCTGCGTCGCCGTGTCGTTCTCGGCCTGCGGATCGGGCCAGGGGTCGTCGCCTTCGAGCTTGGTCGCGCGCCGCCCGCGGCCGTATTTCGCGTAACTCGGCAGCGCGGTCCAATGCGCGAGCGCGGCGGGATACCAATCAGGACCACGCGGATCGGGCGTCTGGGCGATGACCTCGGGGAGCTTGTCATCCGGACGATCCGGCAGCGGCTGAAGCTCGAGGTCGCTCACGAGGTCGGTGATCTGCACCGGTTCATCGCTGGCCGCGGCCAGGTGCGCCTCGAGATCGATGACCTGGTGCGCGGTCCTGGGCTCGATGCCCTTGACCAGCACCGTGGCGCGGCGGATCTCACCCCCGTCCTCTGCCCGCGCCGTCGGCGACAGAGCCATGGTGTAGTAGACGAACGGGCTCGCGCCGACGACACCATCGAGGGTGCGAAGGAAGTTCTCGAAGCGGCGGTATTCCGTGAGCCCGAAGTTGCGAAACACGTTGATGTGGCCATACACGCCCACGACTCGGCGCTCGAACTCGTGCTGAAATCCGGTTGCCACCGACTGCACGACGATCAGCGCGGCGACGCCGAGGGCGATACCGAAGATCGAGAGGCTTGCGAACAGGGCAAAATGGCGCAACAGCCACGCCACCAGGGCGAGGCCGGCAAGAAGCGCGGTCGCGATGACCACGAGCGCGCTGTGAACACCAAGGACGAGCGCGGCGATCCCCGCCGCCGCCGCAACCAAGCAGACGATGGCCAGAATCGGGGCGCCGCGAGCCGGCGCGGGCCGCGAGACGATGCGCAGGCCAATGCGATGTTCGTAGCCCGAGAAGCCGGTGAGCGCCCACCAAATGACCAGTCCAGGCATGGCGAAGACCGCGATCTCGCCCGCCGTCCCGAGCCAGGCCGGTCCGGGCACAGCCAGCACCACCGCCCCGGCGAGGGCCGCGATCCAGCCCAGCAACAAGATCCAGTGCTCGCGCGGATCGAGCCACGACCGCGCATTGTTGGCGCGGGCGCCCCGCGATTTGGCGGCTGACTTCACCTCGGGGCCAACTGGTCGATGACGCTAGCAGCCGCCCGGTGGCGGAGGCAAGCCATGACCGCGCACGCGACCGCCCATCGCCTGAGCCCCCCCGTCGAACCGGCCGCAAACGACGCGGGCGCGTGCCCCTGGTCGCCGAGCGATCCGCCTCGACCCGCGTTCGAGTTCGGCGTCGACGGCTGCGCCGTTGCCGGGGACCTCTGCGTTGCGCACTCCCCGTTCGCCCTCGTGGGCACGCTCGGCAACGCCAGCCTCAAGATGCGCCTCAATGCGCTGCACGCCGACGACACCGCGTATGACGGCGACCTGTGGAGCGACGTCATCGAGTACCGCACGGTGCGACGGCGGTTGCTCGGCGGCGCACAACTCGTTGCGCCCGAACAACTGCGGCTCGGCGTGCTCGAGGGGCGCCTCCGCGCCGTTGGCGAGCAGCGGCAGTTCCATCGCTTCCGCTGCCACCACCCTGCTCTCCTGCAGACCTCGTCGACGTCGGTCCCGGTGGAGATCGTGGATATTTCTGCCGGCGGCGCGAAGCTGCTTGGCGCGCCGCCGCTCAGCGAGGGTGACGATGTCGAGCTGGTGATCGAGTCCGAAGGCGTCCCGACGGTCGCGATGCCCTCGCGCGTGATCTGGGTTCGCGCGGGGGCGACCGGTGTCATGTTCGCGGGGGCGCCACGGTGGTCGTGATCCGCCGCGCGCTCCTCGGCCTGGCCATGCTTGGGCTCGGGTGCAGCCACGCGCGGGCGCGCGGCGACGGCGACCACGAAAGCACCAACGAACGCAGCGTCGCGATCGGGGCGGACGTAGCCGTCCATGCCACCCGATGGGATGTCTCGCTGGTGGCGGCGACGGCTGCCGATGTGCACAATCCCGAGGCACGGGCGGCCCTAAACGCGCGCCTGAGCCAGCGCTACCTCGGTCGTGGCACGGCGTTTACGGTGCTCATCGAGCTCGCCCACCGCCCCGAGGCGGATGACCCCTTGGCCGACCCCAAGGCGTGGTGGTTCGCGCTTGCGCGGGGCGGCGAGCTCGTCCGCGCCAGTCGGGTTGAGCCCCTGGCTGTGGATCGGTTCCCGGCTGCGGGCGGTGGCAAGCACCTGCGGATCGCCGTGCTGGTGGTCTTCGAGGGACCCGCGCCGACCGGCGATGTTGAGCTGCGGATCGGTACGGACGCGCGCGCGGGCCGGCGATTGCTACTCGGCCGCACCGTTGCGGATCGTGGGACGTCGTTGCGCTGGCGTAGCGACGGCGCGGCGACGAACTGACGCGCGAGCTGGGCGTGCGGTCGGACGCGATCGCGACGTGTGATCCACACGCGCCCACATCGATCCGTGGGCATCGGTCGGCCGACAGCCACCCAGCCACATCGCTCCCATCGGATCGCGGCCTGACGGGGTCCTGCGCCTGCGATCTCCGCGGTTTGTCCACGCGCCGATCCTTGACACCCGTGCGCGCGGGGCGCTACGCTGCGCCGTCCGTTCGGAGCGCTGCATGCATCGTCGGCTACTGCCCCACGCCGCCCTGATCGGCTCCGCGCTCGCCATGGCGCCCCGATCTGTGTGGGCCGGGAAGTACGACCTCGACCTCACCCGCCTCGCCACGGTCTCGGCCACGGGCATCACCCAGGACAACGCCGGGTTCCGCAGCCTCGTCTCCGAGCTCGGCGCCGTGATGGCTCCGCGGCCGGCCGATCCTGCGGACTCGCTCGGCTTGTCCGGCTTCGCGATTTCCGCAGACGTCGGCCTGAACACCATCTCGGACGGCGCAAGCTACTGGGATCGGGCAAGCGACGGTGAAGCCGACCGCGTTGCGCCCACCCTGCAGATCATCGGCCGCAAAGGGCTATGGCCCGGCCTCGAGCTCGGCGGCGGCGCGACCCACCTCTTTGATAGTAGGATGTGGGCCATCACCGGCTACGCCAAGGCAGCGCTGCACGAGGGCTTCCACCACCTCCCGATCCCGACGATCGCGATCCGCGGCAGCTTCTCGCGATTGCTCGGCGCCAAGGATCTTAGCCTTACGACGGCCGCGCCGGCGGTCGAGATCTCCCACGTCTTCGGCCTCGGCAAGACCTTCAACGTCACGCCATATGTCGGCTATGAGGCGCTCTTCGTGCTCGCCCGCTCGACCGTGCTCGACGCCACCCCAAACTGTGACGAATTCCCGGACAGCTACAACATGAACTGCCCTGGGGGCGCAAACGGCATGACCAACGAGTTCGTCTTCCGCAACGCCGGCGCGATTGTCCGTCACCGACCTTTCTTCGGCGCGCGGATGATCTTCAGCGTGATCCGCCTGGGATTCGAAGCCATGTTCGCGCCGCCGGGCAACCGCGACGGCAAGCTCGGCGGCAGGTCGATCGCCGACAACTCGAAACTTCAACAGCAATACACGTTTTCCATGGGGCTCGACTTCTGATGATCATCGCGTGCCCGCAATGCTCCAGCCCGTTCGAAC
This sequence comes from uncultured Myxococcales bacterium, assembly GCA_902826865.1. Taxonomy (GTDB): domain Bacteria; phylum Myxococcota_A; class Polyangia; order Nannocystales; family Nannocystaceae; genus Xiheibacterium. The sequence continues at coordinate 23,727 of CADEGN010000021.1, read as the reverse complement.
TCCGCGATAACGAGGTTGCCGAGCTGGTTCAGCTCGACTGCCCGCATTGTCGCTTTCGCATGATCCTCGACTTCGCGGCGGCCAATGACCCGCGCCTTGTCGAGGCTGGCATGCGAATGGCGAGCGGATACCGCAACGCCGCCGACTACCGCCGCGCACTGACGCCGGCAGCGCGACCGATCCTGGTTCCCGTCGAGGAACCGGAGGTTCGCGAGCCTGCGCTGCCCGCGGCCGCAGACACCGGCGGGCCACGTCCCTCCGAGCCTGCGCCGCGCGAGGTTGCCCGCGCGGAGCAGCCTGCCGCCGAGGCACGGCCGGCCGAGACCAAGGTCGTCGAGACCCCGCGGCCGGCGGAGCCGCGCCGGGTGGCCGACGTACCGCGCCCGGCAGCGCCGCGGCCGGTCGCCGCGGAAGCCGGCGACGCACCGGGTCGGAGACAGGACGTCGACTTCGATGGGGACCTACCGACACGGGTCGCCCAACGGCAAAGCACCCAGATCGGGATGGTACCGCCCGGGATCCCGATGCCCGTGGCGGACGCCGGCTCGCGGGGGTCGGGCGAACGGCGGGCGGAATCGCCAGGGGCACCCATGAAGCCGGGCGTCGCTCCGGCCGCCGAGGCGACCGCGGCCGAGCGACGTTCGGCCGCGGCGACCACCCGCCCCTTGCCCGAACCCGAGACCCAGGCGCCGCCGAGGCCCGTACGGCGCGTGTCCGAGCCCATCGCCGCGGCGCCGACAGCCATCGACGATGGCCTCGAGCCCACCCCTCGCCGAGGTGGAGCCGTGGGGGCGTTCTTCCTGGTGATGTTGCTCGTTCTCGTCGCGGGCCTCACCGTCGCCAGTCTTCTGCGCAAGAACACCGTGGACCCGCGGCCGCTGCTCGAGGACCTCTACCGCCAGTACATCCACCGCTGATCCCGTGGGATGATGGTCCGCATGCGGCCCATCGGGCTCGATCCGCGCGCGATTGTGCATCGCCTCGAGCTGCTGCCCGAGCGCGCGATGCGAGCCGCCCGACTCGGCGACTGGTTGCAGGCGGCCGATTCCGCCGCCGCCGCGTGGTTGCTCGAGACCCTGGCCACCGCGGGTCGCGGCGGGGGTCCGCCTTATGCGATCGGATTGCTCGCGGCGGTGGACCTGCTCGGGGGCGACGCAGTGCCCATTGCGACGCGCCAGGCGATCCATCAGGCGGCGCAAGAGCGGGGCCTGCACGCCTGCTGCGAACTGCTTCACACCGGCGTCGGCATCGCGGCCGCGAACGCAGCTGCACCCCGCGCATTGGTCCCCGGCGGACGGCCGATGACCTTGGGCGAACGCAAGGCCCTCGCACGAACCTGGCGACGCGAGCTGTTGGTGCCGCTGCTCGACGACCCGCATGTCGACGTGGTGCGGCGCCTGGTCGACAACCCCCACGTGACGGAGGACGACATCCTGCGGATCGCCACCGCGCGCCGGAGCCCGTCGGCGGTGCTCGGCGTGCTGCTGCGCTCACACCGGTGGAGCCGCTCGCCGCGAATCCGTCGCGCGCTGGTCCGCAACCCTCGTCTGCCTCCCGCGATCGCAGTGCGCCTACTGGGCTTGCTCAGCGCGGTCGAACTTCGCGACATCTCAAGCGACGCTCATCTCCCGGGACCGCTCCGCGCGGCGGTGGATCGCCGCTTGCGACCCCCGAGTTGATTTCCCCGCGCCCGAGTGGGCGTAGCAGCCCCGTGGTTGAACGCGGGCTGCTAGGCCTTCGACGCCGGGCCCTTCGGCGTCACGTCGATCTCGGGCGCCCGATCGTCCACCTTGTCCGCGGCGGCGGCGGCGGCGGCCTGTTTTTCCTCGTCGAGGGCACGGATCTCCTTCTTGAACCCGCGCAGCATCTTGCCGATCCCCTCCCCGAGCTGGGGCAACTTCGCCGGACCGAACACCAGGAGCACCACCACAACGATGATGATCACTTCCGGGAGGCCGATCATGGCGATTGTTGCCGTTGGCATGGAAGGAAGGTAGTCCGCTTCGGCCGCGTTTGCTAGCGTTCGGCCGATGTCGGCGGCCTGGCCACGGGCGCAACGGACGCAACGAGGATTCGCCGGCGCGCGGCACGGCAGGGCCGACGCGAACAGGCGACGGGCCGGGATCTGGGCGATCGCATGGGTGCTCGTGACCTCGGGGCCGGTGATGGCAGCCCCGCCGGGCGGACCCCAAGCGGCCTCGGCGGACGGGCGCGCCCGCGTCCGTGGGGATCGTCCCGCACGGGCGTCGATTCACGCCCCGTGGGTCCCTCCCGCCTCCGAACCCGAGGCCGGGGACCGCGATGCGCTCGCCGCGTTCGACGCCAGCCGCACACCACGATCGACGATCGCGGGTGTGACAGCCGACCCGTGGATGCTGAAGTTGTCCAAGCCCAAGCTCCCGGTGCGCTGGACCCGTGGGCTCGTCGACTACCTGACGTTCTTTGTCCACGACGAGCGCGGCAAGGCAATGATGCGGGCATGGCTGCGGCGCGCCGGTCGTTACGAAAACACCATCCGCGCCATTTTGCGCGAGCACGAGGTCCCCGACGACCTCGTGTGGGTGGTGATGGCCGAGAGCGGATTCAACCCCCGGGTGCGTTCGGCGGTCGGTGCAGCCGGGCCGTGGCAGTTCATGGAAAGCACCGGCGCGGTCTACGGTCTCGCCAAGGACTACTGGGTTGACGAGCGCTTTGACGTCGAGCGCTCGACCCATGCGGCGGCGACCTACCTGCAGGACCTGCATGTGCGCTTCGGCTCCTGGGAACTCGCGCTGGCCGCCTACAACGCCGGCTACGGCCTGGTGATGACGGCGATCGAACGCAACAACACCAACAACTTCTGGGCGCTGTGCGAAATCGAGAGCGGGCTGCCGCACGCGACCGTGAACTATGTGCCGAAGATCATCGCCGCGGCGCTCGTGGCCCGCAACCGCGAGGCTCTCGGGTTCGATCGCCAAAGCGTCGTCCCCCTGGCCGCGGTGCCGTGGGCGACCGTCCAGGTTGCGCGCTCGATCTCCCTGACCGCCCTCGCCAAGCAGCTCGGGGAAGATCCGGATCTCCTCCTCGAGCTCAACGCCCATCTTGTCCGCGGCCGCACACCCCCGCATCAGCGCAGCTGGCCGGTCAAGATCCCCACGACGCGGGCCCAGAACGCCCGCGCCGCCGCCAAAGCGATTGCCGGCACCGAGGAGCGCGAGTCCATCTACGTCGTGCGCGAGGGAGATCGACTCGAGCAGATCGCCGCGCGTTTCGGCATCTCCGAGCGCGACCTTCGGCGCCAAAACGGCGTACTTGATGCCGCCGAGGTCACCAAGGGCGTAACCCTCGTGGTGCCGGCGGTCGGTAGCGCCGATCCACCTTCCGGCGACGGTGGCCGGCCACTTGCTGCGGTGCCGGACGTCGCGGTGCGTCCCGACGAGCGACGCGTGTTCTTAGAGATCACGCGCGCGTCCACGCCCGCGTCGATCGCTGCGGCCTTCGACCAACGCTGGGACAAGATCGTCAGTGCGAACGATCTCGACCCGCAGGCGCGGCTGCAACCGGGGCAGCTGCTGCAGGTCATTGTGCCGCTGGGCTTCGACGCCGCGGCCCGTGGGGTCGCCCTGCGCGAGCAACACGAGGTCGAGGTGGTCATCCGCGGCTCGCGGGCGCACATCGAGGCCGGGCTGCAACGGCGCGGGAAACTTCGTCGGGCGATCAAGGCCCGCCGCGGCGATACCCTCGAGCGGATCGGCCGACGGTTTGGCCTTACGCCGGGAGACCTCGCGCGAATCAACGGCTTCGCACGCGACCACGAGCTTGCTGCCGACGAGATCGTCGTGGTCTATGTCGACGCGAGCCGACGCAAGGCCACGATCGCCGCCCCGGAACCGCGGGCCGCGAGCGGCCGGGGGCTCGATCCAAGCCTCGGCCGAGAGGACGACGTCGACGATCGCGGCGCAAGGGCATCGGCAGTTCCGTCGCGCCCCACGAGATCGCGATCGAGCGCGCCCGCCAAGCCCAGCCGAGCTCCGTCGACCCCGGGGACGTCGCGCGTGCCCGGCCACGGCGGGTCGCAGCCATGAGTTTGTCCAGTGTCGAGGACGTCTGGGCGCTGCTCGACCGCGTCGCGGCCGTCGACGGGACCGAGCGCATCCCCCTCGACCGTGCCCTCGGCCGTGTGCTCGCCGAGCCCATCGCGGCCCGATACGCCAGCCCGAACGCGGACGTGAGCACGATGGACGGCTACGCCGTGCGCAGCGAAGACGTGGGCGGAGCAGCGCTCACGCTCGTCGGCACGAGCGCGGCCGGGCAACCATGGAACGGCGCGCTGGCCGTGGGCCACGCGTGCCGCATCGCGACCGGTGCCTGCCTTCCCGCTGGCGCCGACATGGTCGTCGCGCAGGAGGACACCGAGCTCCGCGGCGACGCCCTACACATCGCCGTCGAGCGCATTCGCATCGGCGCGGGGACGTTCGTACGCCCCCTCGGTTCCGATCTGCGCAGAGATGACGTCGTGCTCGCCGGCGGCACCCGTCTTGGCCTCGGACAGCTCACACTCGCGGGCGCTGCTGGTCACGCCACGGTCTTGGTCCGGCGTCGCCCCCGTGTTGCTGTGCTCTCGAGCGGAGACGAACTCGTGCCGATCGGAAGCACGCCCTCCACCGGCCAGGTCATCTCGACCAACGCACTCATGTTGTCACTGCAGTGCGAGCGTGCCGGTGCTGAGCTGGTGGCCCAGCTATCCACCCGCGACGATCGCTCCGCCTTCGACCGCGCTCTCGCCGCTGCGGCCGCTGCCGATTTGCTGCTGACCAGCGGCGGAGCGTCCGTCGGCGATCGCGACCTGGTGCGCGAGCGCGTGGCTGCGTTGGGCGGCCGCGAGCTCGTGTGGGGCATCGCGATGCGCCCGGGCAAGCCCCTCGGCGTGGTCGATCGCGGCGATGGGCGCTGGATCCTCGCCCTGCCCGGCAATCCCGCCAGCTCCTTCGTGACGGCCGAGTTGTTCGCGCGGCCGTGGATCCGCCGACTCAGCGGCGAACTCGGCGACGTCGTTCCGCAGTTTTTCACGACCCGTGCTGCGACGGCGCTCCCGGGCGCAGGAGACCGCGTCCACTTCGTCCGCGCCCGGCATACGCCAGACGGCGTCGCCGCCCTCGCGGATCAGACATCGGGCAACGCTCGCTCGCTCGCCGGCGCAGACGCGCTCGCACGCGTCCCCCCGGGGAGATCGATCACCGTGGGCGAGTCGTGCGAGGTCACCTCGCTCACGCATCTTCTTGGCTAGCCATGCCCTCGACGATCGGACTGACAATCACCGATCCCCAAGACGTTGGAGAGCGCGCCGATGTCGTGCTCGGCCGACGCGTTTCGGGGCTGTCGCGCCGCGCTGCCCGGGCGCTCGCGCAGGCCGGGGCGCTGTGGATCGACCGCCACCGCGCGTCCGCGTCGACCCGCGTGCTTTTGGGCATGCGCCTCGAGCTAACTGTCCCCGCCCACGAGGAGCCGACAGCCGTGCGCATCGTTGCGTGCAGCGAGGCGTTCGTATACATCGACAAACCCGCCGGCGTGCACACCCATCGCTTGCGTCCCGATGATCCGCCCAGCGTCGCCGACGCCGTGGCGCGCGTGCATCCCGAATGCGCTGCGGCCTCCCCTGATCCCCGCGAAGGTGGTGCGATCCATCGCCTCGATCGGGAGACGACCGGGGTTGTCGCGTTCGCGCGCGGGCCCACGGCCTGGGCAGCGGGACGCACTGCCCTCGCCCACCGCGGGACGATCAAGCTGTACGTGGCGGTGTGCGAGCGGGGCACCGCTGCGCGGTGGGTCGGGCGGCCGGCGCCGCTGCCCTGCCCCGTGCCTTCCTCACTGCCACAGCCGCAATCCGCACAACCGTTGCAGCTAGACCTTCCGCTCGGCCGCGCAGACACGCGTGCGGGCGTCCGCGTGCGCGCGGACGGGCGGATCACCCGTTCGACCGTTTTACCGCTCGCGCACGACGGCGACGATAGGTGGCGGCTGGTCGCGGTGTGGCTGCACACGGGGTACCGGCATCAGGCGCGTGTCCATCTCGCACACCTCGGTTGGCCGATCGTGGGCGACGCCCGCTACGGCGGCTCGCCCGGCGCGACGCTGCTGCACTGCGCCCTGCTGGATCTGCGGGCAACCCTGCCGGACGAGCCGGCAGCGAAGGCCCCCGCGCCGGCGGCGTTCGCCCTGACGCCCGGCGGCACGCCGTGGCGGCCATGGGCGGACGACCGAGCGCCGTGATAGGCTCGGGGACAACCGCGAAATGCAAATCCGCTACTTTGGCCATACCGACACCGGCCTGGCCCGTGATCACAATGAGGACGCCCATCTCGCGGATCCCGATCTCGGGCTCTTCGTTGTGGCCGACGGCGTGGGCGGCCGCGCCAAGGGCGAGGTCGCCAGCCAGGAAACCGTCGAGCTGGTATGGGAGTGGGTGAAACGCCACGAGCCGACGATCCGGGAAGCCGCGGTCGGCGATCCCACCGCCCGCGCAGGTCAGCTGTGCCAGATCGTCCGCGGTGCGATCCAAAACGCCTGCTACATGGTTCACACCATGGGCCAGCTCGACCCAGAGCAGCGCGGCATGAGCACAACGGCGTCGGTTCTGCTTGTTTGCGGCAAGCTCGGCATCGTCGGTCAGGTTGGCGACTCGCGCGTGTATCTCGTCCGCCAGAGCAATGTGGAGCAGATCACCGAGGACCACACGCTCATCAACTACCAACTCAAGCACGGGCTCATCACGCCCGACCAGGCGCAGAAGTCCCGCGCGCGCAACGTGATCACCCGCGCCGTCGGGCACAAGGACTACGTCGAAGTCGACACCATGCCGGTCCCGCTGTTCGCCAGCGACCGACTGGTGCTCTGCTCCGACGGCTTCCACGGATACGTCGAGTCGATGGAGGAAATGCGCTACTTCCTCGACCTCGAGGTCGAGGACGCGGTGCTTGAGTCGATTCGCTTCGCGAACGCCAAGGGTGGCAAGGACAACATCACCACCCTGCTGGTCGAGCTCACTTGAGCCAACCCCGGTGCCTGCTTCACTCGGCGGCGTAGTCCGCCATTGGCGGACAGCTGCAGACGAGGTGGCGATCGCCGTAGGCATTGTCGATGCGCGCCACCGCCGGCCAGAACTTGTGGGCCTTGACCCATTCGGCTGGCCACGCAGCGACCTCCCGCGAATACGGGTGCGACCAACTGTCCGCCATCACCGCCGCAACGGTGTGCGGAGCGTTGACGAGCGGATTGTCGGTGCGGCTCCACGTGCCAACTTCGACCTTGGCGATCTCGGCTCGAATCGCGATGAGTGCGTCGCACAGGCGATCGAGCTCGTGCTTTGATTCGCTCTCCGTTGGCTCGATCATCAGGGTGCCGGGGACCGGAAACGACATCGTCGGCGCGTGGAACCCGTAGTCCATCAGGCGCTTGGCCACGTCCTCCGCCTCGATCCCGGCGCTGGCTTTGAACGGCCGCAGATCGACGATGAACTCGTGCGCGACCATGCCCGTGTCACCTCGATAGAGGATGGGAAAATGCGGAGCTAGGCGCGCGGCCATGTAGTTGGCGTTGAGAATCGCCATCTCCGTGGCGCGGCGCAGCCCAGCGCTGCCCATCAGGGCGATGTACACATAGGAGATCGGCAGGATGCTCGCGCTACCGAACGGCGCGGCCGCGACCGGCCCGATCCCGTGCTCGCCGCCGACGTTCGCCATCGGGTGTCGCGGGAGAAATCGCGCGAGGTGGCTCTTCACGCCGATCGGACCCATGCCCGGCCCGCCCCCGCCGTGCGGGATGCAGAAGGTCTTGTGGAGGTTAAGGTGGCAAACGTCGGCGCCGTAGTCCCCGGGGCGGCAAAGCCCGACCTGCGCGTTCATGTTGGCGCCATCGAGATAGACCTGTGCGCCGTGCGCGTGGATGATCTCGCAGATCTCGCGGATCGCCGATTCGAACACGCCGTGCGTCGACGGATACGTCACCATGAGCGCCGCCAGTTCGTTGGCGTGCTCGGCCGCCTTGGCCCGCAGATCGGCGACGTCGATGTTGCCCTTGGCATCGCACGCGACGATCACGACGCGCATCCCGGCCATGATCGCGCTGGCCGGGTTGGTGCCGTGGGCCGATACGGGGATCAGGCACACGTTGCGATGGGCCTCGCCGCGTGCGCGATGGTAGGCGGCGATGACGAGCAGTCCGGCGTATTCGCCCTGGGACCCCGCATTGGGCATGAGCGAGATCGCCTCAAATCCCGTGATCGCGGCCAGCTGGCATTGGAGCTCGCCGAGCATCTCAAGATACCCTTCGACCTGCCTCGCCGGCGCAAACGGGTGCAGGCCGGCGATCTCTGGCCAGGTGACCGGCACCATCTCGGACGTTGCGTTGAGCTTCATCGTGCAGGAGCCGAGCGGGATCATCGAGGTGGTCAGCGATAGATCCCGCGCCTCCAGGCGACGGATGTAGCGGAGCATTTCGTGCTCGGCGTGGTAGCTGTTGAACACCGGGTGCTGCAAATACGGGCTTGTGCGGGCGTGCGGGGCCGGCAGCGGAGCTATGGCGGTCGCGGCGAACCGGTCGAGCTGGACGTCGACTTGCCCGCCGAGCGCCGCGATCACGCGACGCAGATCGGTTTCCGTCACCGTCTCGTCGAACGCCACCCCGACACGGCGACTGTCGATCCGACGCAGGTTGATCCCCGCCGTTTCTGCCCGCGCGACAACCTCGTCCGCGGACACGCCCGCGAGCTCGATCGTGATCGTGTCGAAGAACGCACCCCGCGGCGGTACGTGCCCCAGTTCAGCGGCGGCTTGGGCCAACATCACCGCAGCGGCGTGGGTGCGCTCGGCGATGGCGCGCAGGCCCGCAGGCCCGTGGTAGACCGCGTACATCCCCGACATGACCGCGAGTAACACCTGCGCAGTACAGATGTTGCTAGTGGCCTTCTCGCGGCGGACGTGTTGCTCGCGGGTTTGCATCGCCATGCGCAGCGCCGATCGCCCGGCGCTGTCGCGCGACACGCCGATCACTCGACCCGGAATCTGCCGCCGGTGCTCGTCTTTGGTCGCGAGGAAGGCCGCGTGCGGGCCGCCAAAGCCCATCGGGACGCCGAAGCGCTGGGCCGAGCCGATCGCAACATCAGCGCCGTATTCGCCCGGCGGCCGGATCATCGTGAGCGCGAGCAGGTCGGTCGCAATGACCGCGAGACCCCCGGCCGCGTGAAGCTTCGCAACCGTGGGCTCGGCATCGAAAATGTTGCCGTAAGTATCGGGCACCTGCAGCAACGCCCCGAAGGGCGCGACCGCTGAAAAATCAAAGTCCTCCGTCGAAGCGACGATGATGCGCAGTCCCAGGGCGGCTGCCCGGGTTTGGAGGACGGCGATCGTCTGCGGGTGGCAGGCCTCATCGACCACGAAGACATCGCGATCTCCGGGGACGAGCCGGTGGCACATCGCCATCGCCTCGGCAGCCGCAGTGCCCTCGTCGAGGAGCGACGCGTTGGCCAGGGGCAACGCGGTAAGATCGGCGACCATCGTCTGGAAGTTCAGCAGCGCTTCGAGCCGCCCCTGGGCGATCTCGGCCTGGTACGGCGTGTAGGCCGTGTACCAGCCGGGGTTGCACAGGATGTTGCGCTCGATCACGCCGGGCACAAAGCAGGCGTGGTACCCGAGGCCGAGGAACGAGCGCAGCACCCGGTTCTTGCCGACCTTCAGCCGCAGCTCGTCGAGTAGCTCGGCCTCCCCGCGGCCCGGCCCCAGGTCGAGCGGGCCCGCCATCCGGATCGACGGCGGGATCGTGCGCGCAACGAGGGCGTCGGTATCGGGCAGCCCGAGGGTCGCAAGCATCTCGGCGACTTGGGTGTCGGATGGTCCGAGATGGCGGCGAACGAAGGTGTCGAGGGGTCGCAAGATCTCGCGCGACGATGCACTGGACATGGCGGTAGCAAACCCACCATACCGCCGGCAAGCCTCCGCGCCGCACGGGGGCCACGTGTTGTGGCGCACGTTCGTGCGCCGCCGCCAAACTCGCCGTCTACCTGTGGCCGCGCCGTGGCGCGGCCGCGACGCTCACGCGGCCCGCGCGGGCGCTTCGCCCCAACCGACGACCGAAGGCGCCACGCACACGCGGTTGCGTCCGGCCTCCTTCGCGTCGTAGAGCGCTCGATCGGCCGTGCGGTAGAGCGTCGCGGCGATCGCATCGGCGTCGAACTTCTGGCTCGCGGTCCCCCCGATCCAGGCCAGCCCGAGCGAGATTGTAAACGTACGGGTCTGCCCGTCGGGGCAAGGGGTGCGGACCTCGGCAACCGCCAGGCGCAACGCGTCGGCGATCTTCTGCGCCGTCGCGAGGTCGACGTCGACCAGCACGGTGCCAAACTCCTCGCCACCGATGCGCGCGACCAGGTCACTCGCGCGGGCGGCGGTCCGTAGGGCTTTCGCCGCCGCCTTTAGCACCGCGTCGCCAAACTCGTGCCCCCATGTATCGTTGACCGACTTGAAGCGATCGAGATCACCCATGACGAACGCGATCGACCCGCCTGACCCCGCGATTCGCCCAAGCTCGTACGTCAAACGCCCCGACAACGCGCGGCGGTTGGGCAAGTTGGTAAGCGCATCGGTGATCGAAAGCTGCTCAAGTTCGCGGTTGCGGGCGGCGAGCTGTTGGGCGAGCTCTTCCTTCTCCGCCAAGGTCCGCTCGAGCCGGCGCACGACCTCCTCGTAGGTCAGATTGAGCTCCACGAGGCCGGCGTTGGCCTGCGAGAGGATCTCCTCCATCGTCGGCTGACGGCCGACGCGGAAGCCGAGCTCCCCCGCAACCTCGTCGACGCTTGCGGATACCTGATCCACCAGCTGATCGACCGTCTCGGCATCGAGGTTGGCCTCCCGCGCTAGGCCTGCCCGCGCAGCGCCCAGTGCCGCGCGCTTGTCGGTGGCGCTGAGCACCTGGGCGAGCAACTCCGCCTGCCCAGCGATCTGCGCGGCGCGGCGATACTCCGGTGGGGCCGCCGCCGGGCGATGGTGGTAACGCATCGGCGTCGCAAGCTCCGGCGGGAGTGACCACACGCTGATCAGCTGTTCGGCGACCTCGTCGTGGGCGATGCCGAAGGTTTTCTGCTCGACCAACCTCCGGTCGTCGCCGAGGCGACCCGCGGCAGCCATCCACGCCTCGATGTGCTCGGGTTTTGTCTGCACCAAGGCGAGCACCCCGAGATCCTGCAACAGCCCGAAGGTGAACGCCTCCGTCGGATCGACTTCGGCGGCGGCGAAACGGTCGGCGAGGATGCGAGCAGCCACGGCGCGGCGCAGGGAGTCTTCCCAGAACCGATTCAAATCGAACTTGCCGATCTTCCCGCGCACGCAGTTCTGGACGGCGACGCACAGGGCCAGGTTCCGCAACGCCCGATTGCCGAGCATCGCGACGGCGCGTTCAACCGTCGAGATGGCAACGCCGCGACGGTAGACGCTCGAGTTGACGATGCGCAGCAGCTGGACCGACAGGCCCGGTTCGCTACTGACCGCCTTCGCGACAGCGACCGTTGGCGCCCGCGGATCCGACGCGGTCTGGATCACCTTCGTCAGGGCTTGAGGAGGAGAGGGAATGCGGAGCTCGTTTGCCATGGCCGCTCGGAGAGTCTCGCGTTGGCGATGGACTGATCTTTCGGATGAACCCACGGCAAACTTGAATCTGCCCCCCCCCAGCGCCCCATTTTCACCGGTCCAGCAGATCGGTCGCGGCCCCAATCAGGCTGTCGTCCAGCTCCGGGCCACGCGCGACCACGCGCGCATCCCGATTCAAGACGAGCACGGTGGGCACGCGGCGGGCGCCCATGCGCTCGGCGTAGCGGTATTCCGGATCGGCGTACAGCGGGTAGGCGATCCCCGCCTCCTGGGCGAACAGCGCCGCGTCATCGTAGCCTTGTCCCACATGCACGCCCACCACCACGATGTCGACCCGGGCGTGGGCCGCAGCAAACGCCACGACCTTGGGGATCGACGCGCGGCAAGGCTCGCACCACGTCGCCCAGAAGTCGATCACCGCCACACGCCCGGCGATGCGGTCGGACAGCGGAACTTCCCCGGGCCGAAGCGGCCAGGTGCCGTCCGCGTCGGGCACACGGACAGAATCGCGGGGGCGGCAGGCCATGGCCGCGATGAGCCCGGCCATCCACGTGCGGCGGCGCGGGCACGACCAGGGCGCGGCCTCAGAAATGACGCGCATACCCGATCGAGAAAACGTTGACTCGCAGGTCATTGCTGCGTTGGTAGCGATTGTAGCCGATGTCGAGGGCTTGAGTCCCGCGCAAGCTGCGAGGACCGACAAGATAGATCACCGCCGCCATGCCGAACTGATGCGCGGAAAACGGCGCGAGATCGGAATCGGCCGTCAACGGCATATCTTCGGGGATCTCGGTGCGGGTGCCGACGGTGTAGAACGACACGCCGGTCTGGAGGTGGTTGCGGTATGTGACGCGGACGTACGCCCGCCGACCCAGCCACTGATAGAGCGAGATACTCGGTGTATGTGCACGAAGATTGAAGTCATCGATGTAGTACCGGTACCCGAGCTTGGCGGTCGTCCGCGTCCGTGGCGCGTGCTGCAGCAGCTGGAGGGAGAACGCATGGCGCATCCGCGTCGGCGGCATTCGCTCGGGTCGGCGATTGGGACAGTCATATGCCGAGCTTTGGGTCGGGTCGTCGGGGCAGTGTTTCTTGATCGCATCTTCGACATAGACCGAGTTCCAAGTGGTCGCAAGCCGCCCTGACTGGAACGTGAGGCCATACGAGGCGCCGAGCAGCGTCGTCGGCGAAAGCACCTGGGCGAGGCTGACGTTGTCGCTGATGGTGTAGCGGCGGGCTTCGACAACGCTGTAGCCAAGCGGATCGATGTCGTCGAACGAGTCGAAGACAAACTGCGAGTTGTACGAAATCGTGGTGTTGTCATCGGCAAAGCCGCGGGCCCATCCAACCCCGAAAAAGCCGGAACGCAGGGGCTCCTCGAAATGAAAACCGTAGCGTAGCGACCACTGGGTGCCAGCATCGGTAGTGTAGGTCGACACCACGTCGAGCTCGCCGGCCTCGTTGTCGCGGGAGGCCGACGACACCGCGTCAAGGCCGTCCGCGGATGCCGACGAGACGACGTCGAGGGCGAAGGCGATCTGGTGGGTCCAGCGCGGGTTGCCTTGGCGAACCACGAGCATCACGCTTGGCTGATAGACGATCAACCGCTCGGAGCCGGGCCCCCGCGGGGGACCCGCCTTCGATTGGAATCCTCGTCCGTACTGATCGAAGAACGTGAAGCGTAGCCAAAGGTCCTCGATCTTCGGCGGACGTCGGATCCTCAGCGCGCGGGGGCGCCCGGCCTCCACGCCTGCAGGCCCCGCCGCGATGGTCAGCACACACAGCCAAGCCACCCAGCGCGGCGACGCGGAGCGGCCCTCAGTTCGAGCACCCACAGCCGCCACCGGCGGGTTTCGCATCGCCACCCGCGGCACCCTCGCGCGACGTCCACAACTTCGGCCCCGCGCGGGCTTCGAGCGGATCGTCTTGGAGCTGCATCGTCGGATCGGCGAGATACTCGCGTCGGTTCTGATCGACCACGGCGCACGCGCTGGCCACCAATCCCGCGAGGAGGATCGACCGTGACGAGCGCACGAAGAACCGCGAGCGCAACATCGCCGGCCCCCTCATACACCAGCAAGCAGGCGGGGGGCAACGCCGGCCCGCGGAGCGCGAAGTCCCGGCGCGTCTTGCTCTGGCGAGATGGCCCAACAAGATGGCCCGGCAAGATGGCCCGGCAAGATGGCCCGGCAAGATGGCCCGGCAAGATGGCCCGGCAA
>CADEGN010000021.1:0-9796 GCA_902826865.1 uncultured Myxococcales bacterium | reverse complement strand
GACGGCCTGGTACGATGCGGCGACGCAATGGTCGAGACCGGCGGAGGGCGAAGGAGGGTGTCGCGCTTGGCTCGCGGACTCATACGCGAGGTGATCGGCCGCGTATGGGACCTCGGACGTTTCGTCGCCGACCGGACGATCGTCGGCCACGCCACCGGCGCTCTCGTGCCCGCTGCGCCCCCGCGCTTCGACGACCCCCAGGCGACGAGCCCAGCGACGGCCCATTCCATCGATCTCACCGCCTCGACTTCGCCCCCGAACGATCCGAGCCAAACCTGGCGCACCCGACTGGCCGCACTAACCCCGAACCAGCTGGCCGACGCCGAACTCGTGCGTCGTGCCCGGGCAGCGACGCGCAAGCTCCGAACGCTGCTTGCCAGCGTCGACGCGCCCGAAGGCGATCCGCTGGTCGAGGTCATGGACGAATTGCGCCGCTTCAACAAACGCCTCGGGCGGATCCGCGATTGCGACGCCGCGCTCGGCGTGCTGGCTGCCCTGGCGCGATCGGACACCCTCGTCGCCGCCGTGATCGATGAACTCACGCTGCGCGAACGCACCCGACGAGCGCGGGCCGTGAAGCGAGCGCAGCGTTGGCTTGCCCGCCACGACATCGCTAGGCTCGCGCAGGCGATCACCGACGCGCTCGCGGCGACACCCGAAGCTGCCAAACGCGCCGCGATCGAGCGCGACTACGACGACCTGCGCCTCCGGGTAAGCACCGCGATCAACGAAGCGAAGCTCGATGATTCCCTCGCGGCCATGCACGAGCTGCGAGCGACCGCGAAACGCCTGCGCTACCTCGGGGCCTGGCTGGCATCGAGCGGCGCCCGAGCTCGCGACCCGGTCACGCCCGCGGCCCGACGCGCGCAGCAAACACTCGGTGAGCACCGCGATCTCGCGCTGCTCCATCGGCGCGTGGAGCGATGCGCGAGACGAGCCGAACGCCGCGGACGGATCGCATCCGCGCGTGGGATGATCCAGATCGCGGTTGCGATCGCGCAGGCCCAAGCGGTGGCGTCGGCACGGGTCGATACGGCGCTCGCGAAGCTCCGCCTTGGGCTCACGCCCGACGCGGAGCAACGATCGGTCGGTCAGGACCGCGACACTCCGGGCACTGCGTCGCCGATCCCATGACGCGAGCTTCCGCTGCCCGGCCGGATCAATCGGCGGGGCGCTACGCCGTCCCAGTGCCGCGATCGTGAACTCGCGTCGGCGGCGCTGCGCGTGTGCGCCGAGCGCGGGTGTTGCCCGCCCTCGCTGCGCTCCCACGGAAGCTCCACCCATCCCCGCGCGAGCGCCACCGTTGCGGTCACCCCGAGCAAGACGCCGACGACGACGCCCTTCAAAATGCTTTGCTTCATGGCGGCGCGAGGGTTCATGGCAGTAACGCGCGGGGACCCGCGAAGCTTGCAGCCCCCACGACAATGTGGGGCGGGCATCACGACTGGGCCTGGCGCCCAGAGGAACGCTTCACCCCTGGATACGATTGCAGCGCGCGCCTGGTTCCACCTCACGCCGCAACGATGACGATTGCGGATCGGCCCGCGTCGAATCACCCTTCGTCGTCGGCGGCCGCGGGGACCGGGACCTGCTCGGGCTCGTCCCCGCGCGGTGCGTCGGGTGTTTCGCTGCGCCGATGGTCGTCGAGGCGTCGGTCGGCCTGGGCCCGCGCGCGGGCATCGGCCTCCCGCTCGCCTCGGGGGCGCCCAAAACGGATCGCGTTCGCGTCGGCCTGCGCCTGGGCCCGCGCCCGTTCGCCTGCGCGCGGGTTTCAACCTGAGGACGTCGCCCACCCCCTAGGTAGAGCACACCTGGCAGCCATGCGCCGCCCCAGACCGTCGGCTCGATCCGGAGCACGCTTCTGCGCCGTAGGTAGGGGGCATGGACCCGCGACGACCGCGTGCGCTCATCCGCCTCACCCTCGGGCTCGCCCTCTGCTACCTCGGTGCGTGCGACTCGCCACAACCCGCAGCCCCCGCCGAGGCCGAGCGGGCTGACCCGGCCGCGGCGGCGCCCACCCCTGCCCTGGCCCTCGCGTACGTACCCGGCGAAGGGGCCGACGAGGCAACGATCGCCGCGGCCCAAGCCAGGCTGCGCGCCACGCCCGACGCCGTCGCGGCCCACGTCGCACTGGCGACCGCGTTCATCCGCCGAAGCCGCCAGACCGGCGACGCGAGTTATCGTCGCTACGCCGAAGACGTCCTACGAGCGGCGCGGGCTCGCGATCCACAGGACGGCAAAGTCGCCTTGCTGCTTGCCGGAGAGCTGCACGCAGACCATCGTTTCGCGGCCGCGGCTGAACTCGCCCGCGCCGCGATCGCACGGTCGCCCGACGACTCGACCGGTCACATCGTGCTTGGTGACGCGCTTCTCGAGCAGGGCGAGTACGACGCGGCGATCGACGCCTACCAAGCGGCGATGGAGATCCGCCCTGATCTGCGCACCTACGAACGCGCCGGCTACTTGCGCTGGCTGCAGGGGGACGTCGACGGCGCGAGAGAGATCTACGCCATGGCGATCGAGGCCGGCAGCCCGCGGGACTCCGAAGCGCGGGCGTGGTGTTTCGTCGACTTGGCGGAGCTCGACTTGGCCCGCGGCGAGGACGAGCTCGCCGGAGAAGATGCGTTTGCGGCCCTGCAACTCGTGCCCGACTACCTGCCCGCGCTGTCGGTGCAGGCACGCATCGCCGCGCGCGCAGGTCGGCGCTACGACGCGATCGAGCTGCTCACGGCGGTTGTGGACCGCAAGCCCAGCGTCGAGGAGCTCGTGCGCCTGGTCGAGCTGCTCGAGCTCGAGGGGCGCAGCGACGAGGCCAGATCACGCATGGCCGAGGCCGAGGCCCTCGCAACCGGCGATCCACGTCCGCTCGCCCACCACTTCGCGCGGTTGGGGCACCAACCCGCCCGGGCCCTCGCGCTCGCCGAGGCCGAGCTCGACAGCCGTCGAACCCTCGCCGCACACGACACCCACGCGCTCGCGCTGCTCCGTGTCGGACGGATCGTTGACGCGCAAGCCGCGATGACAGCGGCCCTCCGGCTGGGAACGCCGGACGCAACCTGGCAGCTGCACGCCGGCCTAATCGCCCGCGCTGCCGGTGACCTGGTGGGTGCGCGCGCGGCCCTCTCGCGGGCCCTTGCCATGGATCCAGAGGTTGATCCTCGGCTCGTGTCCGAACTTCGCCGCGCCGTGGGGGAGGCTTGATCATGCGCCGACTTCTGGTCCTTTCCTCGTTGCTCTTCGCCTGCACCGAACTTGGGGACGGCGAGCCTGCGTCCGCCGAACAACCCGCACGGACCGTCGACACGCGTGATCAGTACGCGCTGCTCGCAGACATCGAGGCCGCGTTGGGCAATACGCTCCAGCCCGATCCATCGACCATCGCCGCCGTGCGCCGGGCATGGCTGGGTCAGCGAATCCGCTGGGAGCTCGCGCTGGTGCCGATTTTCTGCCGCGAGGCGGCCGCGTGCAACGTCGCGCCCTTCGATCACGCGCGCCGGCCAGGGCGACGGATCGAGCAGGGGTGGCTCCCACGCCTCGCCCTCGACCCTGCCGGATTCGCCGCGCTGCAGTCAGCCTGCGTCACCCATACCCAGTGTGTGATCGAGGTCGAGGCCGATATCACAGCCTTCACGTTTTCGCCGGAGGACCCCACCTCGCTTGAACTCGGCGCGGTGAACATCCTCGGCACCCGCGCGAGCACCCCAGGCGAATCGTGGATCGCAACGCCGATCCGCCGCCAGCGGGCCTGATCAGCCCTCGAGGTACTCGTCGGGCGTCCACACTCGGTCCGGCGCACGTCGCTGGACCCGCTCCCATGCCGGATCGACCGCAGGCAACTCGTGCAGCGGCTCAACGAGTCCGTGCGCAGCGAGCTCGCTCGCCAAGGACCGGGCATCGTCAGGATCGATCAACGCGCGTCGCACGAGGTCAGCGAGTCGAACGGTCAACCGCTGGGGGTCAATGCCGCGGTGGATCATCTCGGACGCGACCCGGCCGACGCCCGACCGGGCGATGCATCCGAGCCGCCACAGCACCACCGACATCTGGAACGCGCCGGTGCACGGCACCACGCCCGGACCCGACTCGAGCAACGCCTCGGGATTGCCGTTCCGCTCCAGCCGGATGAGCGCGCGTTTGACCCCGCTACCGGGTGCCAGCCGGCGGACGGCCGTAACGATGTCGCGCGCGTCACCGGCCAACACGCCGTTTCGCACGAGCACCCGCTCGGCGTCGCCGCTGGGGATCCGGCCCGCCAGTAGATCGGCATAAAGCGCATAGGTCAGCGGATCGTGCTCGAGATCGTCACCAAGCAGATACTCCTCGGCGCCCAGGGGCAGCTCCGCGCGGTTGGCCACGAGCGCCGTCAGCTTGAAGCCGATCTGCTCGCGAAGCCGCTGCAACCGCATGCGCTGGACCACACGCGACCAGTCCTTAAAGGTGGTCCCGTCGAAGCCGATGCCATCGAGCTGCATCTTCTTCTCGATCACAGGCCGCAACTGGCGGGGCGAAGCGGAGACGAAATAGAGCGGTGTGCTGCGCTCCACCTCGTCTGGGCCGGAGCGGATTTCCCGAAACAGTCGGGCCATCCCCTCGATGTCCTGCTTCTCCTCAGCGCGCTCGAACGGGATCCGAGCCATCCCACGCAGGCTGGAGAACCGCGTCATCAGATAGGTGCGGTCGATGTCAGCGACGAACACCGGCCCCGCGAAGTCGGGGTCGAGCGTGCGGTAGCAGGCGCGATGGATCGGAAACGACACGGCGACGCAAACGGCTGAAACGACGAGAGCCGCCCCGATGCTGGATCGAGGCGGCTCGCTTTACCAGGGCTGGCCAGATGGCGAGCCCGAAATCCTCAAAGGTCGTACGGACGAACCGTGCTGCGGCCGTTGCCCTTGCAGCGATTGATCGCCTCAGCGAGGATCTCGTGGACTTTGTCCGAGACGGACTGCACGAGATCTCCGTCGGAGCGCAGACCGGCCTCCTTGATCACCTCTTTGATCTTCGAGCCGACGACGACGATTTCCTTGGGCTTGGACGACTTAGCCATGTTTGATCCTCGCTTGAATGCTTGGTTGCGAACGTTCGTGGGGAATACGTGAGCGTTGATCGAATGACGTGAGAACCAATCGACAACGCGAATGCAGGCGCACCATAAACCCGCTCCAGGGGCTTGGGAAGGGGCTTTTTGAGGGGGCCCACCCTTGGATCGCCCGGAATTGGCCGAAATTCAGGCCACCGGGAGATCTTCCGTCGCCAAAAGGCCTAATTCCTGGGTTCGGCGCGGCCTGCCGGGGGGGTGCCGCCCCGCACCATGGCTGCGGGAAACATCGGCTCGGCCAGCCAGGCCTCCACCCGAGCCGTCGCGCGCGGGCCGGTGGCGGAAACCACAAGGTTGCGCCGCGCCGGGTCGGCCGCGATCGCGATCGCGATCCCAATGTGATCCGCGGGTGGATCGGCCCACAGCCTGCTCCACTCGACGACCAGCACGCCCCGTGCTGTCCCACGTTCGTAGCCGTCGCCGAGTTCGGCCAGGCCCAGGGCTTCAAACGCAGCGCTAGCCCCTTCGCCGGCGGGGCCGAGCTCGGTGCGGCACAAATCCACGTGGTCGAGGGCGATCGATCCGCTGTGGTGGAGGGCGACCGCGAACGTGGGAGAGCATACCCGCTCCGGTCGATGGAGGCCGAGCCCGACACCAAGGGCACGGACAAACGTCGTCTTGCCGGCCCCCATCGGACCGTCGAGCATCACGACGTCGCCGGGTTGGAGCACCCGGCCGAGGGAGGTCGCGGCGGAGGTGACCGCCGCCTCGTCGAGGTCGGTCCACGCGGGCACATAAGAACTCTACTGCACCCACGGGCTACCAGGGGCGATTGCCGCGGTGCCGCGCCCGGTGATACTGCGGTCCCGTCCATGCCCTTCGCGACCTCCCGGCGCCTTCGGCTCGCGGCCATCCTCGCGCTCGGCGGGTGCGCGCCGGAGGTCCCCGCCGCACCGCCCCGCATTGCTGAGCCCGCGGTCGGTCTTCGTGGGCCAGAGACCATCGGCCGCCTGCCCGACACCAAGGTGTTCGACGCAACGCTGCACGCGCGCCTTGACGAAGCGGTGCATCGGATCGATGGCCGCCTGCAACTGCGCTGGCACAACCGCAGCGCGGCCGCGGTCGACCACATCCCGCTTCATCTGTACATGAACGCGTTTCGGGCCGAGGACACGGCCTGGATGGAGGCGGGTCGCGGACGCCACCGCGGGGTCGAGCGCGACGATGCGCGCGCGTGGGGCTATGTCGACGTACGTCGCGTCACCCGCAACGCCCCCGCCGACGCTCGCGCCGCAGCGCTCGAATCCGGGACATCGGGGATCGAGCTCGCCTTTGTCGAAGACGACGACCCGACCTTGGGTCGGATCGACCTCGATCGTCCCGTCGCCCCGGGCGGCAGCATCGACCTCGACATCGAGTTCGTCACGCAACTGCCCGAGGTCTTCGCGCGCACGGGCTGGTCGGGACCGTTCCACATGGTTGGCCAGTGGTATCCGAAACCGGGCGTGCTGCTCGCCGATGGGACGTGGAAGGCCCACGTGTTCCACTTCCACAGCGAGTTCTTCTCCGACTTCGGTGACTTCGACGTCCACCTCGATCTCCCGCCCCAGATGATCGTCGGCGCGACCGGGGTGCTCCTCGACGAGGTGCTCGACGGCGAGCGCAAGCGCCAACACTGGCACGCGGACATGGTCCACGACTTCGCCTGGGCTGCAGATCCACGCTTTCTCGAGTACACGGCCGAGCACGACGGCATCCGCATTCGTCAGCTCGCGACCCCCGAGCACGCCTGGAGCGTGGACGCGCACCTGCAGGCCCAGCGCGCCGCCCTCGACACGATGCAGCGCAACTACGGGCAGTACCCGTGGTCGACCATCACGATCATTCATCCACCGAAGGGCGCCGAGGGGGCAGGCGGCATGGAGTATCCCACCCTCTTTACGACCAGCGCGGTTTGGCAGGTCCCATGGCCGGCGCGTGTGGTTGGCTTCTCGGAGCGCTTTTCTGGGGTCTTCACCACCGTCCACGAATTCGGCCACCAGTATTTCCAGGGGCTGCTCGCCTCCGACGAGTTCAGCCAGCCGTGGCTCGACGAGGGCATGAACACGTTCAGCAACGTGCTTGTGCTCGAGGAGCGCGATGGCCCCGACGCCTGGCTCTTGCGGGCGGGCGGGCTTGAGATGTCCGGCCGCGACTTCGTGCGAGCAGCGGTACGCGATAACGCCCTGCTCCAGCCCGTGGACCAGGATGCCGAGTCGTTCGACCCCGTCGTCGGCGGCTATGGCGACATCGTCTACCGCAAGACCGCGGCGACGATGTTGACCCTGCGCAACCTCGTCGGGGCCGAGCGCTTCGACGACGCCCTGCGCACGTACGCCCTTCGCTATCGCTTTACCCACCCGACCGGTGCCGATCTCGAAGCCACCTTAGTCGAGACGCTCGGCCAGACCATCAGCTTGGGCCAAGCGGATGCCGATGATCCGAGCACCGGCGCCGTCACGTTGGACGTCGGCGAGTTCCTCGATCAGGCCCTGCGCACGACCCGTGAACTCGACGTGCGCGTTCACTCGATCGTGAATCGCGACGCCGCCGGCGAGCGCGGCTGGCACCGCAATGAGTCGGGCGTCCTGATCGAAGACGATGGCAGCGAATCCGAGCCTCCACCACCGGAGGCCACCGTGGTTGTGCAGCGCAGCGGGGAATTCGTCGTCCCCGTCGAGGTCGAGATCACCTTTGCGGACGACACGTCGGTCACCCGCATCTGGTCCGCACGCCGGCGAGTCGGCACGCTGGTGTTTCCCGGCCGCCGCGTTGCGCGGGTTCGGCTCGACCCCGCCGGCAAACTGTTGCTCGAATCCCACCGACTCGACAATCATCGCGTGGCCCCAGGCATGCGCGTAAAAGACGGTCTGTCGGGGGGCTTGGCCAACCTGGCGGAGGCCGGAGCGTGGGCCGCGTTCGTGGGGTTCGGACCATGAGCACCGCCGTGCGATCGGTGATCGGTGCGTGGCGGTGGCTGATCGGATGGTTCGTCGTGGCGTGGATCGTCGCGATGATCGCGGGCGCGGGCGTTCGCGCCGGTGTTCGGGCGGCGCCGGCGGAGTTTGTGCGACCCGACGATCGGATCTTGGCCGCATGGTTGGAGCTGCTGCAGCTCCACCCCGACATCGCGGTTGCGGCGATGTCCGGCTGGCTGGCCAGCGCATTGATCGCCGCCAGCACCACCGCGCTCATCGCCCCAGGGTTGCTCGTGCGACTGGGCGGGGAGACGCGCCTCAGTGCCGTCGCCGCCCGCTGGGCAAGTACCCTGTGGCCGCAGCTGGCCACGACGTTGTGGAACTGGCTGCTCCGCGTGGCCCTGCTGCTCGCGGTCGTCACCAGCGTTGGGGAGTTCTCAGCTGGGCTCACCGCGGCCCTGCTCGCTGCCATCCTCTTGGCCAGCACCGCGGCGCTCGACATCGGACGCGCGGCGGTGGTGCTGCACGATGCACCCGGGACCTCGATGCGTTGCACGGTCGCGGCGTTCGTCGCCCTCGCGCGCCACCCGAAGCGTGCTGCCGTGCTCGTCGGCCTTCAACTCGCGGCGTGGGCGTTCGCCGTCCTCGGCTTCGCGCTCACGATGCGCAGCGCCGGCGAGGATATCTGGCCGATGCGCCTGGCCGGACTCATCGCCATCGGCCTCGGTGCCGTGCGGCTGCGCCTCGCCAGCGATGCCGGCCCGCTCGCCGTCGCCACCGGCAACCCCTGAAGCAGGGCCGAGATCCCGCGCAGCGAAATCGCTGTGTGCAAAGGCGCCCTATGCGCGAAGGGCAGGAGTGTGCGGAGGGCTACAGGGCGGGCTTCCGGCGGCCATTGCGTGTAGATTGCCCCCGTGACCGACGAGGCTCGGGAGCCGCGCTCCGCGAGGGAGGACCCGTTGCGGCTCGCGACACCGCGCAGCGACGACGTCGAAGCGCGGCGCGCCCGTTCCGCGATCGAGGGTCGGCTGTTCGGTGGGGCCGCGTCGTTTCGCGTCGGGCGCTACCGGGTGCTCGGGCGGTTGGGCGCCGGCGGCATGGGTGTTGTGTATCGCGCGCATGATCCAGAGCTCGCGCGCGACGTCGCGGTCAAGGTGATCAACTCCGATGCAATCGGTGATGCCGAGTGGGCCACGGCCAGCGCGCGACTCGTGCGTGAGGCCCGGGCGATGGCGCGCGTGGCCCACCCGAACGTGGCCCACGTGTACGACGTCGGCACCGTCGATCACGGCGTGTTCCTGGCCATGGAACTGGTCGACGGCGAGTCGCTAGCGAGTTGGCTGAAGGCTGCGGCGCGTCCCTTCAAGGATGTGTTGCGGATGTATGTGGAAGCTGGGCGCGGCCTCGCAGCTGCCCACGCGGCCGAAATGATCCACCGCGACTTCAAGCCCGAGAATGTGCTCGTGGGCAACGATGGACGCGCCCGGGTCGGCGACTTCGGACTCGCCGGCGCATCACCCCATGCGGCCAGCTCGTCGCAGGACGACGTCGTCGAGGCGGCCGAGATCGATGGTTCCGCCGTGTCGGGCACGCTCACGCGCACCGGTGCGCTGCTGGGCACGCCGAAGTACATGGCACCCGAAATGGACGGCGACTCGGCGGCGTCGGAGAAATCCGATCAGTTCGCGTTTTGCGTCGCCCTCTACGAAAGCCTGTACGGCCGACCTCCGTTCGAGGGCGACAACGTGGCCCGCTATCGTCGCTCGGTTCGCCGAGGGAAGGTGCTTCCGCCGCCGGCCGA